>JACCWY010000043.1 GCA_013697395.1 Chloroflexota bacterium
CGGTGGCGCGCTGGACGAAGCGCTCGGAGAGCTTCTTTTCGGCGACGAAGCTGCCGCGACCGCGCACGGTGCGGATGAAGCCAGCGTGCGCGAGGTTGCGGAGCGTCTGGCGCGTCACGCTGCGCGATACGTCGTACGTGGCGCAGATCTCGTTCTCCGAGGGGAGGAGGTCACCGGGTCGATACAGCCCCGCGTCGATCTCGGCGCGAATGATCTGCTCGACCTGGTGATAGAGCGGCGTCGGTGCGGTGCGGTCGATCTGCCGCAGTCGCCCGGTTGGTCGTGCCTGATCAGCCATCCGAATCACCGTCGCTCCGACCAGGCATGTCGGGGGTCACCCCATCGGGGACGATCGCCACCGCCAGGAACGTGTCCTCCTCGATGTCGTGCCAGTCATGCGACGTACCGGGATGGAATACGTAGGTCTCGGGACCTACATTGTCGAGGGCGCTCCCGGTGGGAAGCCCCAGCTTGCCGCGCCCGCGAACGATGTGACAAAAGGCGAGCTTGGGACTGGAGTGCATGACGTAGCCGCCGCCGGCGGCGATCTCGACCAGCTGGAGCTCGACTTCGCCGCGATCCTCGATGCGGTAGACGCCCACCCCGTGGAGCGGCTGCCCGTCGAGGTACGGCACCCGATCCAATTCCGGTGCCTCATGGACGTTGGCGCTGATCTCGCCGTTGACGATGTCGAAAACCGTGACTCGCATGACGTTCAGCTCCGTTCCTCGACCGATGCGCCCGGCGGCGCGTCTACCATCGCGCGGAAGACCGGCGTGAGCGCTTCGCCCAGTGCCCGGTAGGCGCCGCGTAGCCGGTCATAGATTGCGTGCCGTTCCGCATCAGGCCGAACAGCCGTGCCGGCTCTCTGCCACGAGTCTGCCGCCGAAGCCACATCGCGCACGTGGCCGGTTGCGGCGGCGGCGATGATTGCGTCGCCCAGGACGCCGCATTCCTGCGTCACGACCGGAATCCAGTCGATGCCCAGCACGTCCGCCTTGATCTGGTTCCACAACGCACTCGCCGCACCGCCACCGATCGCCCGCGTCTCGCGGAGGTCGCCGCTGCCCGCCTCAGCCGCCAACCGTGCCCACTCGGCGTACTCGAAGGCGATCCCCTCGAGCAGTGACCGGAAGAGATGGCCCCGGGTGTGTCTCGACGTGAGGCCCACCCAGCTGCCGCGAGCATGAGGCTGCGGCGGCAGCACGCGCCCCTGAAAGTGCGGAAACCAGAGCAGGCCCTCGCTCCCCGGGGGGACGTTCGCGGCCAGCGCATCGAGGGTTGCGTAGGCGTCCGGCTTCGAGGCAAGGTCCGACGCGATCTCGTCACGAAACCAGCGCAGGGCGAGTCCGCCGCCGTTGACGAACGCGAGGTTGACGAATGTGCCGGGCGCCACCCCCCGCGTGGCCATCAGCGTCCGCGCCGCGGTATCGGGGCGGAAGCCGTCGACGCAGATGCCGAACACACTGGCCGTTCCGGCCGCGTCGAAGGCCTGACCGGGACGGACGACCGCCGCCCCCAGCGCCGAGGCCGCGGTATCTCCGGCGCCGGCCGCTATCGGCGTGCCGCGCGGCAGGCCGCTCGCGGAGCTCGCCTCGGCAGTCACCTCACCGATGACGTCGACCGCTTCGACGAGACGGGGCAACCGCGCCGGATCGATCTCGAAGAGCGCGATCAGCTCATCTGACCACTGACCGCTGGCGGTGTCGGCGAGGTTGGTGAAGTGGAGGTACGTCCGATCCATGAAGGCGTCGGCGACCTGGAGGCCGGCCAGACGCGCGGCCACGAACGAGCCGATCGGAACGAAGCGCTCGATCTGCGCATACGCGTCGGGGCGCTCGTGCCGCCACCACAGCATCTTCGGACCGTGCGAGTAGGTCGGCGGGCAGCCGGACAGCTCCACAACCCGTCCTGCCCACTCCGCCATTCGGTCGATGTACGGCTCGCAGCGGGTATCCAGCCAGGAATCGTAGTGGGTGACGGGCTCGAAGCCGGCGCCGATCGTCGCGATGCCCGACATCTGGCCACTGAACGCGATGCCGGAGATCTCCCCGCGCTCCCCCGACTCATCCAGCGCGCGGCGGATCACTCGGTGGGCAGACGCCTCGATCTCAAGCGGATCCTGCTCGACCCAACCGGCTCGCGGTCGATGCAGAGGAACCTCCTCGAGCGCCGCACCCAGGATCGTTCCGTCATCCCCGACCACCGCGGCCTTGCTCCCCATCGTTCCGAGGTCGCATCCGACGAAGACCGGCATGGCTGCGCCTCAGCGCCGATGTCCGGGGTGTTCCATGACCAGCGGAACCCCGTCATCGCCCTGTATCACGCGCACCGGAAAGCCGTGCTCCGCCACGGTCGCGTAGTCGTGGCCCGCATCTCCGACATAGACCGCGAAGAAAGCGAGCGGCTCATCGCCGATGTTGACGCTCCGGTGCGCCCAGCCGCCGGGCACGTAGGACAGGCTCCCTTTGCGGATCGGCTCGACCCGATGGCGTCCGTCCTCGGTGGCGAGAATGAGCAACCCATCGCCCGCAAGGCCGAGGTAGACTTCCGATCGGTCCCGATGCGCATGGAAGTGCCCCTTGGTCATGTGGTATTCACGGCCGATGCGGCCGGGCTCGATCACCGTCGTCGAGCATTGGAGTTCGCTGTTGGCCTCCGGAACCGGTACGGCGTAAAGGCGATAGATGATTCGATCTGGCTCGGCACCAGAGTCGTCGAGGTAGTAGCCGTGCAGATCCGCGACGCGTCGGTCCTCGACGACCGCGTCCGCGGCGATCGCGCCGGACAGCAGGTCGACCGATCTCGTGAACGGCTCCATGTTCGGGATCATGCGGCCTGCCTCCTAAGACGAACGACGGTGCGAAGTGCGGCGCCGACGCCCGGCGCCGCAATGGCGGCCGGGAGACCCTCCAGGTCGATCTCCATCCTCGGTAGTCGCGCGAGGTCGATGACCCCGGAGCGAACCAGTTCGAGAGCATCGCGATAGTCGACAAGACCCGAGCCGGTGCTGCCGACGAGGTTGAGATGTCGGTAGTGGATGATGTTGGCGTCCACCGGCGCGCCGTCAGGGCTTCCGGCAAACGCGTGCACCCGTCCTCCCTCCGCAACGTGCGCCAGCGCCCACGCGAGCGGCTCAGGACCGGGTGCCGTGACGACGACGACGTCCGGCGGCATGTCCATGATGGCGCTCGCGTCGTCGGATGCCTCGATGACGCCCGTCGCGCCGAGCTCATGGGCCTGGCGCCGTCGCTGTGGGCTGCGCTGGCGAACGAAGACGCGCAGGCCGCGCGCCTGGAGCGCCCACATCGCGAGGATCCCCATCGCCCCGCCACCGACGACGGCGGCAGATTCCCCCGCCGCGGCCCGCAGGCGAGTCGCGGCGTGCAGCGTGCAGGCGAGCGGCTCGAGCAGCGGCACGAGCTCCGCAGGCACGCCATCGACGGGAATCACGTGCGCCGCAGGCACGACGACCTTCTCGGCGAACCCGCCGTCCCGGTCGATTCCGACCGAGCGGCGCTGCGCACACCGGTTCGTCTGACCAGCATCGCACTGTGGGCAGCGGCCGCAACCCGTGTCCGGATGAACGCCAACGAGCGTGCCGTCACCCAGGCGGCCCGCGATTTCGTGGCCGGGGATCCGCCCGATACGCTCTCCATGGCGCACGAGCCTGCGGTCGGTGCTGCACACTGCGGCGAACGCG
>JACCWY010000060.1 GCA_013697395.1 Chloroflexota bacterium
CCCGCCCGGCTGCTCCGTTTCCGCCCGCTGCTAAGGTAGCCTGCGACCGATGACGGCAACCTCCGACCAGCCATCCGCGCGGATCTCGATCGGCGACCTGCGGGGGAGCCCAGCCCGTCGGCGTCGAGAGCTCATCGTGCGCATGCTCTTCCTCGCCGCCGCCTCGCTCTCGATCGTCATCAGCTTCCTGATCATCGTTTCGCTGGCCGGGCAGGCCTGGACCTTCATCTCGGGGGTCGACCTTGCCCTCATCGTCGAACGCGGCTGGTTTCCCCGCCGTGACCTCTACAGCATCCAGACGATCGTGGCGGGCACGGTCACGGTTGCGACCATCGGGATGCTCGTTGCGGCGCCACTCGGCCTCGGCGCCGCCATCTACCTGAGCGAGTACGCCTCGAGCCGCGTTCGCCGAACGATCAAGCCGATCCTCGAGATCCTGGCGGGCATCCCGAGCGTGGTGCTCGGCTATTTCGCACTCCAGGTCATCAGCCCGACCATCGTCGATCCGATCTGCCCGGGTGCGACCGAAGGCTTCAACATGGCCGCCGCCGGCATCGGCGTCGGCATCCTGATCACGCCGCTCATCGCATCGGTCGCCGAGGACGCGATGTACGCGGTCCCCCGTTCGCTGCGTGAAGCGTCATACGGCCTCGGTGCGCGGAAACGGACGACGAGCCTCAAGATCGTGTTCCCGGCCGCAGTCAGCGGGATCGTTGCTGCGCTCATCCTCGGCTTCTCGCGCGGCATCGGCGAGACGATGGTGGTCTCCATCGCCGCGGGCGCAACCGGTGGCTCGCTGTTCACCGTGAACCCGTGCGAGCCAGGGCAGACGATGACCGCGGCCATGACGGCGCTCGCCACCGGCTCCGACCAGGTCCGGGGAGCGACATTGGCATTCCCCAGCCTCTTCTTCGTGGGGCTCGTCCTGTTCGTCTTCACGCTCGTCCTCAACCTCGTCGCCGACCGCTTCGTGCGCAGCTTCAGGATTAGGTACTGATGGCCAGCACACCGCGGGCCCAGGCAATGACCGGAGCGGAGGCCGTTCGGCGATCGATCGAAGGCGGCCGGACAGACTGGCGCAGCGTCGCTTTCCAGGGGTTCCTGGTCCTGTTGCTCGTGCTCACCCTCGCCGTGCTTGCCTGGCTGCTGGTGGTCGTCTTCGTCAACGGCGTCCCGGTCCTGGCCGAGCGCGGGGTCGACTTCCTCTTCAGTCCGCTCGCTTCCCGGCCCGCAGAGGCGGGAGTCGGGCAGGCGATCGTCGGCTCGCTGTACCTGATGCTGTTCGTGGCACTCATCAGCTTCCCCCTCGGGATCGGCGCGGCCGTCTACCTCGAGGAGTACGCGCACGACTCGCGGTTCACGCGGTTGATCAACACGATCGTGCGCAACCTGGCCGGCGTCCCGTCGATCGTGTACGGGCTCCTGGGCCTCGCAATCTTCGTCGTGGCGCTGGCCGACTTCACCGGGGGGCGCAGCCTCCTGTCCGGCGGCCTGACGATGGCGATCCTGGTACTGCCAATCGTGATCATCACCTCCGCGGAAGCGCTTCGGGCCGTTCCAGGCGCCATCCGGGAAGCAGCGTTCGGCGTCGGCGCCACGCGATGGGAGGTCGTGCGCAGCCACGTCCTGCCGTATGCCGCCCCTGGCATCTTCACCGGCACGATCCTGTCGATGGCGCGCGCGTTCGGGGAGACTGCCCCCCTCATCCTGGTCGGCGCGGTCGTGGGCGGATTCAATGTCGAGTACGACAACATCCTGGGGACGCTGCAGGGTCGATACACGGCGCTCCCGACGACTGTCTACGACTGGGCGCGCAAGCCGCCGTCGTTCAGCGGAAACGTATATGCGGCGATCGTCGTGTTGATCGTCGTCCTGCTGCTGGTCAACGCGCTGGCGATCTATCTGAGCAATCGGTTCGAGCGAAGGTGGTAATGGAGTGACCGTGAAGACCAGAGACCCAAAGCCCGCCGAGCCCGAGCGCGACGTTCGCGAAGGGCCGACAATACGGGTGATGGCAACCCAGACACTGGACGAGTCCGAGCAGATCGAGCCGGCAGCCGCGGGCGAGGACGGAAGCCTGGACTTCGCGGCTGACGAGGTCGTCTTCGATCTCCAGTCGCTTTCGTGCTTCTACGGTTCGTTCCGCGCGGTCCGCGACATCAGCCTGAAGGTGCCAAAGAACCAGGTCACCGCGATCATCGGTCCATCAGGCTGCGGCAAGAGCACCCTCCTGCGCAGCTTCAACCGCATGAACGACCTCGTCGACTCCGCACGGATCGAGGGCAGGATCCTCTACCACGGCGTGGACCTGTACGCCGATGGGGTCGACCCGGTGGAGGTGCGGCGCCGCATCGGCATGGTCTTCCAGAAGCCGAATCCATTCCCCAAGTCGATCTACGACAACGTCGCGTTCGGCCCGCGTGTCGCCGGTTACAAGGGAAACATGGACGAGCTGGTCGAGCGCTCACTGAAGCGCGCGGCCATCTGGGACGAGGTCCACGACAAGTTGCGCGAGCCTGGCACGGCGCTGTCGGGCGGACAGCAGCAGCGACTGTGCATCGCCCGCGCGATCGCGGTTGAGCCTGACGTGATCCTCATGGACGAGCCGTGCTCCGCACTCGACCCGATCGCGACGCTCAAGATCGAGGAGCTCATGCGGGAGCTCAAGCAGAACTACACGATCGTCATCGTCACTCACAACATGCAGCAGGCGGCGCGCGCCAGCGACTTCACCGCCTTTCTGACCATGGGCGAGGATCGAGCCGGCTACCTGGTGGAAATGGCACCGACGCAGGATCTCTTCACGCGCCCGGCGCATCGGCTCACCGAGGACTACATCACCGGCCGATTCGGCTGACGGGGGAAGGAGCACAGACCATGAAGCGCGCAATCGACGCACCCGGGAGCGACACCGGGACGCAGGGTGCAGCCGGCCCGCCGGGGCCGCGGGCAACCTTCGACCGGGCGCTCGACCGCGTCAAGGACGACGTGCTGCGGCTCGGCGCCCGCGTCGAGCAAGCGCTCGAGCGTGCTGGCCGAGCCCTGGTGCAACGCGATCCTGACCTCGCCGACAAGGTCCGCTGGGAAGATGCCGAGGTCAACGAGCTTCAGCGCCAGATCAACACCGAGATCACCGCCCTGATCGCGACGCAGGGGCCGGTGGCCCGCGACGTTCGGGAGCTGCTGGCGCTCTACCATGCAGCCGCCGAGCTCGAGCGGATGGGCGACTACGCGGTGAACATCGCCAAGCTCGCCCAGCAGCTCGCCAGCGAGCCGGAGACGCCCATCCTCAAGCAGATTCCGCGCATGGAGCAGATCTGCCGCGAGCAGCTGCGCGACGCGATGCGGGCATTGGTGGACATCAGCGAGTCGGATGCCCGAGGCGTCGCCCAGCGCGACGACGACATCGACCACCTCTACAACAGCGTGTACGAGGACGCCATCCAGCTGATGACGGTCGCACCCGAGCGCGCGCGGCAGGCGACCCACATGCTGTTTGCCGCGCATCACCTCGAACGGCTCGGTGACCGCGTGACGAACATCGGCGAGGACGTCGTCTTCCTTGCGACCGGCCAGGTCGAGGATCTCAACCCCTAGGGGGGACCGATGCGACGGCGACTCCTCCTCGTCGAGGACGATCCAACCCTTCGCAGGGCGCTCAGCTTCAACCTGACGCGCGAGGGCTACGAGGTCACGTCCGCTGCCGATGGTGAGGCCGCCCTGGAAGCGGCCAGGAGCGAGCGGCTCGACCTCATCCTGCTCGACGTCATGCTCCCGGGGATGAGCGGGGTCGAGGTGCTCCGCGTGCTGCGTCGGGAGGGCGTCACGACGCCGGTGATCATCCTGTCGGCCAAGGGCGACGAGATCGACCGCGTCGTCGGCCTCAAGGTCGGCGCCGACGACTACGTTGCCAAGCCGTTCAGCCGGCCCGAGCTGTTGGCGCGGATCGAGGCCGTGCTGCGCCGTCATCGGCGCGAGGCCGAGGAGCCGGAGCGGCGAGACCAGCTCGCGTTCGGGAAGGTGGAGATCGACGTGGCGCGGCGCGAGGTGACGATCGGCGGCGAGCCGGTCCATCTCACCACCAAGGAGTTCGACCTGCTGGCCCACATGGCGGCCAACCCGGGCCGGATCTTCACGCGCGACCAGCTGCTGGCGCGGATCTGGGGCTACGACTACCTCGGCGACGGCCGCACGGTGGACGTGCACGTGAGCTGGCTGCGCGGGAAGCTGCGCGTCGCCGACGGGCACAACTACTTCCGCACGGTGCGCGGGGTCGGTTACGCCTTCGCCCCGCGGCCCGCGTGACCGGCCCGACCTCCTCCGCCGCCTTCGAAGCGCTGCTCGCCCGCCAGGGCGGCGACCTCCTGCTCCTGGTGGACGATCGCCTGCGGATCGTCCGCGCCGGGACGGAGGCCGGGGCGCTCGCCGAACGGGGGAGGTCCTCCCTGGCCGGCATGAGCCTGATCGCGGCCTTTGGCTCGGCCTCGCTCGATGCCGTTGCGCGACAGGCGGCCTCGAGCGGCGAGGCGACGAGTGGCGAGGCCGACCTCGGTCGGCTGGGCGCGCGGCACTTCGCGGTGGATGCGGTGCCGCTCGACGACGCCGGCCTCGTCATGTCCCTCCACGACATCACCGCGCTGCGGCGTATCGAGCGGGTGCGACGCGACTTCGTCGCCAACATCAGCCACGAGCTGAGGACCCCGCTCACGTCCATCAAGCTGCTGGCGGAGACCTTGAGCTCCGGCACGGTCGACGACGGCCCGACGATGCGCGAGTTCGCCACCCAGATCGAGCGCGAGACCGATCACCTGGCGCAACTCGTCGACGAGCTGCTCGACCTGTCCATGATCGAGTCGGGAGAGACGAAGCTTGCGCTGGAGGCGCTCGACCCCGAGGAGGTCGTGGCAGACGTCGTCGCCCGCATCGGTCCGGTCGCCGACCGCAGCGAGGTGACCCTGGGCCGGCTCCCCGCCCCGGAATCGGTCGCACGCGCGCTGGCCGACCCGGCCCGTCTGGGCCAGGCCCTGCTCAACCTGGCCCACAACGGGGTGAAGTACAGCCATCCCGGTGGCGAGGTGCGAATCGGCTGGGAGGTCGTGAACGACCGCGTACGGTTCTCCGTCGCCGACGACGGGATAGGGGTGCCGGAGACGCACCAGCAGCGCATCTTCGAGCGCTTCTACAAGGTGGACCGATCGCGCGCGCGCGAGCGGGATGCGCGCGATCCCGGTGGCAGCGCCGGCCTGGGGCTTGCCATCGTGCGGCACATCGCCGAGGCGCATCGCGGCGCAGTCGGGCTGCTGTCGGAAGAGGGCGTCGGGTCGACCTTCTGGATCGAGGTCCCGCGAGCCTAGACTCGTCCGGCCCAGACGCCGACCGGCTCGAAGGTCATCGGCACGTCCACGAGGATCAGCTCGGACGATGCGACGGCGCGGATCCGAAGCTCGGGCTGGTGGGTCACCTTTGCGGCGTCACCCGTCGCCACGGACTCGTCGTCGAAGGTCGCCTCGCCGCCGATGAGGTAGGCGTAGGCCCCACGGCCCTCGCCGATCGGATGGACGACCTCCGCGCCCGGCTCGAGCGACGCAACGTGGACCGACGCATCCTGGTGGACCTTCACGACCTGCCCGCCCTGGGACCCGATCACCTTCAGCAGCCGGTTCGTCCGCTCGGCTTTCGTGAAGGCGCGCTGCTCGACCTCGGGGGCGAGGCCGGCGGCGTCGGGCAGGATCCAGATCTGGATGAAGCGCATGGGCTCGTCGGGCGATGCGTTGAGCTCGGAGTGCAGCGCGCCCGATCCGAGCGTCATTCGCTGCACCGAGCCGGCGGGCAGCGGTCCGAATGGGCCGCCGACGTTGTCCTCGTGCCCGAACGTCCCCTCCACCACGTAGGTGAGCCCCTCGACGTCGCGGTGGGGATGCAGCGGCCAGACGGCCCCGGGGATGAGACGGTCGTCATTGAAGACGCGCATTGCGCCGAAGCCGTCGTTCTCGGGATCGCGGTACTGATCGAAGCTGAAGTGCCAGCGCGCCCGGTACCAGCCGCCGCTGGTTTCGAAGATCTCATTGTCCCGTCGGATGGTGATCATCGGTCAGCTGGCGACGGTCGAGTGGGCGGGGTCACTGTCCAAGGTCATGGAGGGCTCCGGAGCGATGGCGTATGATTGACCATGCAATCATATATGGCGGACATGCAACCACAAACGGGATTGACGCCGATGACCGAGCAGATCTCACGTCACGACCCGCGGCTGGCCGCATGGAGCACGTTTCTGCGGGCGCACGCCCATGTCGTGCGCGAGCTGGAGCGAGAGCTTCAAGCCGTAGAGGATCTGGCGCTCACCGATTACGACGTCCTGGTCCAGCTCGCCGCGTCGGGCGATCGGCGCCTGCGCATGAGCGAGCTGGCCGATCGGCTTCTGCTCTCCCGCTCGGGCGTGACCCGGCTGGTCGACCGGCTCGTCGCTGAGAGACTCGTCGTGCGTGTGTCGTGCGAGTCCGACCGGCGTGGTCAATGGGCCGCGCTGACCGAGGCCGGCTACGATCGCCTGCGTCGCGCCTCCCCGACGCACCTGCAGGGCGTGGCCACGCACTTCCTGGATCGTCTCTCGACCGACGAGCTCACCTCTCTCGAGCGCATGCTCGCGAACGTGCTGGACGGGCGCGGATAGCCGCTCAGGACCCGGAGGCGGCCTCATCGCGCAGGCCGCGGACCATCCCGGCCCGCGGGTCGTCCGGCGCCAGCTCCAGGAAGCGATCGAAGGCCTCGGCCGCCGCGGAAGCATCCTCCTCGCCGCGCAGCGCGATGAGCCCGTCGAAGAACGCGAGCTCCACCGGATCGGCGGTCGCGATTCCGGCGTACGAGTCGTGGACGGCGCGCGCGTTCGCGAAGTCGCCGGCGCGCAGGTAGGCGGTCAGGCTGCGCTCGTAGGCATCGGCGCGATCCGGCTCAAGCTCGATGAGGAGACGGAGCGAGACCGCCGCGCGCACCAGGTCGTCCCGGGTCGATCCCTCGAGGTACGCGTCGGCGAGGTCGGAGAGCGTGGCCGGATCCGGCGCACCAGGGTCGAGCTCATCGAGCAGTCCCGCGATCCGATCCTGCCGGTCGGCCTCGGCGGCCTCGGCATCCGCGAGGGCCCGGTTGACGACGGTGCGGTTGGCGAGCCCGGTGGCGGGGAGCAGCGCACCACCCAGCAGGATCGCGGCGGTGATACCGGCGACCACCAGGCCAAGCCGCGGGAGGCGCTCCGGGCTCCGGAGAGGGGCGACGGGGCGCGGGGCGGGTCCATCGAGCGCGGCGCGGGTCGTGGCGGCGCGGGACTCGGCCTGGGCAAGCTGCTCGGCATAGGCGGAGCCGTCGAGGGAGCCGGCACGGTGATCGCTCTCGACGTCGCGCAGCGCCTCGATGGCCACGCGATGGCGGACCACCGCGGCGTCCTGTTCGTCCTCGCCCGCCGGCGCCTCGACGCCGCGCAGGAGCGGCGGCACCACGAATGCCGCCGCGGCAATCAGGCCGATGAGCAGGACAAGCGGCTCAGGCATCGAGCGCCTCCGCCTCCTCGCGAAGGCCGCGCCGCTCCTCCGCCGTGAGCGGGGAAGCGGCCGGGGGCGGACGAGTCCGCCCCGCGAGCCAGGCCACCATGCCCGCGATGCCGGCGATCACGAACGCGAGCGGGACGAGCCACGGTAGCGGTGATCTGGGCGCGAGCAGGATCCAGTCGCCGTAACGGGCGACGAAGTGGTTGCGCACGGCCTGGTCGGAGCCGCCCGTCGCAAGCAGCTCGTCGATCTGGCGCCGGATCTCGCGTGCCGAGCTGGTTGGTGAGTCCGCGACCGAGAGGCCCTGGCAGTCGGGGCAGCGCAGCTCACGCGCCAGCGCCCCGGCACGCTCCGAAAGCGTCGGCCCCGGGCCGGACCGGACGGACAAGACGATCGACAGGGCGGCGAGCGCCAGGAGCGCGCCGAGGGCGATGGTGGGAAGGTGGCGCGTCATCGCTCGGCCACGGTCAGGATGCTGGCCATGCGGTCGGCCAGCAGGGCATCGGTCAGCGGGCCGAACTGCTTTGCGCGGACGATGCCGTCGGCGTCGACGAAGAACGTCTCCGGCGGGCCCGTCACGCCGTAGTCGATCGCCAGCCCGCCACGCTCGTCGACCGCATGGGCGTAGCCCGCGTTCCCGTAGCGGGCCAGGAAGCTCTCGGCGGCTTCGGGGTCGTCCTGGTACAGGACGCCGACGATCGTGACCTCGTCGCCATACCGTTCGTGGGCCGCGGCGAGCACGGGATGCTCGTCGACGCACGCGGGGATGCACCAGCTCGCCCAGAAGTTGACGACGTACGGTCGCCCGGCAAGCGCGTCGGTGCCGAGCGCCTTCCCGTCGAGGGTGGTCAGGCTCCACTCCGGCGCCGGGCGCCCGAGGATCGGCGAGGCGATCTCGCGCGGATCGCGCCCGAATCCGCTGAGGAGCAGGAGGCCGAGCGGCAGCACCACGAGCGGGATCAGCAGCCAGCGCAGGTGGCGCATCAGGCGCCCTCGACCGGGCTGACCGATGGCGCTCGCTGCGGCTGGGCCGCGGCCACCGCGACCCGCCGGCGCTCGGGCCAGATGGCGAACGTCGAGCCGATGCCGACGATCACGCCGCCGATCCAGATCCAGACCACGAGCGGGTTGACGAAGAGATGCAGCGTCACCGCCTGGGTGGAAGGGTCCGACGCCAGGAGCGTGACGTAGAGGTCCTCTCCGAACGAGGTGCGCACCGCCGGCGTCGCGATGGCGGTCGGCGAGTTCGGATAGTCGCGAAGCGCCGTGCGCAGCGAGCCGGTCTGCGGCCCGGTGTAGGTGAGCTCGGCGCGCGTCTCGATGACACGGGCGTCGTCGGCGAGTGGCTCGACCACGAGGCGCTCGTGGCGAATCTCGTACGCGCCGATGCGCGCGGTCTCGCCCGGCTCGATCGTGACCGTGGCATCGGTCGCCAGGCCCGATGAGATCGCGACGGCGATCGCCATCACGAGGACACCGATGTGGACGGTGTAGCCGCCGTAGCGGCGTCGGTTGCGCGTCGCCAGGCGCCAGGTCGCGGTCAGCGCATCCTCGTCCCGGCCTCGGGCGCGGGCGCTGGCGCCGCGGATCACCTCGCCGATCATGATCGCGCCGACCAGCACCGCAATCCCAAGCGTCACCAGGACCGCGGCGCTTCGCAGCCCGAGCGCCAGGCCCGCGGCAACCACCACGGCGCCGAGGATCGACGGGACGGCGAAGCGATCGCGCAGCGTTGCCCACGATGCCTGGCCCCAGGGCAGGGCGGGGCCGATGCCCATCAGGAAGAGGAGGGCAATGAAGATCGGCGCGTTGACCGTGTTGAACCACGGTGCACCGACGCTGATCGTATCGCCCGAGGTCGCGGTCACCAGCAGCGGCAGGAGCGTCCCGAACAGGACCGCGAAGGTGAGCCCCAGGAACAGGACGTTGTTGAGCAGGAAGGCGGACTCGCGGCTGAGCAGTCCGGACGGGCGCCCACCGCCGATGAGCCCGGGCAACCGCCACACCAGCAGGCCGAGCGACAGGGTCAGGGCGAGGAGGATCGCGCCCAGGAACCAGGGGCCGATGGCCGATTGGGTGAACGAATGGACGCTGATCACCACGCCGGATCGGGTCAGGAAGGTGCCGACCAACGTCAGCGTGAAGGTCGCGATCACGAGCGCGCTGGCCCAGATGCGCAGGCCGCCGCGACGCTCGGCCACCATGGCCGAGTGGACGAACGCCGTCGCCGTCAGCCACGGCAGTAGTGCCGCGTTCTCGACCGGGTCCCAGGCCCAGTAGCCGCCCCAGCCGAGCACCTCGTAGCTCCACCACGCGCCGACGATGATGCCGAGCGTGAGGAAGATCCACGGCACCAGGGTCCAGCGCCGGACGATCCGCAGCCACTCCTCGTCGAGACGCTTCGTCACCAGCGCCGCCACCCCGAACGCGAACGGCACGGCCATCCCCGTGTAGCCCAGGTAGAGCAGCGGCGGGTGGAGCGCCATGAATGGATGATTCTGGAGCAGCGCGTTCGGGCCGATCCCCTCGGCGCCCACCGGCGCCGTCAGCGCGAACGGGTTGCCGGCCCACGTCATCACGGCGAAGAAGAACAGGTTGACGCACGCCAGCGTCGCGCCGACCCACGGCATCAGGAGCCGATGCAGTGCGCGATGTCGGTGGAGCACGACCGACGCCCAGCCGGTCGCCAGGAGGGTCCAGAACAGAATCGAGCCCTCGAGCGCGGCCCACAGGCTGATGGCGCTGATGAACGCGGGCGTCGTCGTGGCGTTGTTCTCTGCCACGTACAACACGCTGAAGTCGTGGGTCAGGAGCGAGATCACCATCGCCACGCAGCCGACGAGGGCGGCCACGAAGGAGCCGATGACGGCGCGCCGCCCACTCGCCGCCAGGCGCTCGTCCCTGCCGCCCGCGGCGAGGACGAAGGCCACGACCGCGTAGGTGGTCAGGCCCAGCCCGATCACGATCGATGCGTGCCCGATGGTCGGGATCATGACCGCTCTCGATATTTCGAGGTCAGCTCACGTGGCCGGCATGCCACGCTGCTCATGCGCCATGAATCGACGACCGATGCGTATGGGCTGCGCGCGAGCGCGCGGTTGGAGCTGGCCATCACTCGCTGGACCGCGAGAATCGCACGCCACGACGACCTCCGGTGCAGCACGCTCGATCCGTCGAGACCAGACGTGGCGATCATGGATCTTCGCCCGGGTCGATGACCTGGTCCGACGGCACGTCGCCGGGCGCCGGTGCCTCGTAGTTCTCGTCGTGCTTGACGATGACCTGGGTCGCCTCGAAGACGCCGTCGGATCCGAGCGCCCCCTCGACGACGGCACCGGAACCCTCCCGGAAGGAGCGGGTCGGGGCGACGGTCGAATGGACCGGGATCGACGCATCGCCATCGGTCAGGACGAACGCCAGGTCGGTGGCCGGTCCGGAAACGCTGCCGATGGCGACCTGCCCCCCGAGGCGCACCGTCTCGCCCACCGCGGCATCGCCGCGGGCCAGGAGCTCCGTCGGGGTCAGGTAGTAGACGAGCGCGTTGCCGACGCTGCTGAAGGCGAGATAGCCGATGACCGCCAGCACCACCCCGACGAGGACCAGGATCCCCCACGGCCGCCGGCGCGGCGGGAGCATCGGCTCGGTGGGCGCCGAGACCGTCATCGCCCCTCGTCGTCGCGGCTGGCGGCCGCCCGCAGCCGCCGCCAGAGCGCAACGCTGTAGGC
>JACCWY010000071.1 GCA_013697395.1 Chloroflexota bacterium
CGAGCTCCTCGGCCAGGGTCATGCCGACCCGGCCGAAGCCCTGGATCGCGACGCGGGAGCCGGCCAGCTCCTGCCCGCCCGCGCTTCTGGCGGCCGCGACGCAGCGGAGCGCGCCGCGAGCGGTGGCGCTCCGCCGCCCGCGGGTTCCGCCGATCGCCATCGGCTTGCCGATCACGGATGCCGCCACCGTGTGGCCGCGGTGCATGGAGAGCGTGTCCATGACCCAGGCCATCGTCTGCGAACCGGTGTTCACGTCGGGCGACGGGATGTCACTGTCAGGGCCGATGAGCGGGCTGATCTCGGTCGTGTACCGTCGCGTGAGCCCTTGGCGCTCCTGGTCGGACAGCCTGCGTGGATCGACGCGCACGCCACCGGCGGCGCCGCCGAACGGGATCCGCACGAGCGATGCCTTCCAGGTGTTGAGCATCGCCAGGGCGCGTACCTCGTCGAGGTCGAGCCGCGGAACGTAGCGGATGCCGCCCGACACCGGTCCACGGTTGACGTTGTGGTGAACCCGGTAGCCCGTGTAGACCTCGACGTGGCCGTCGTCATGGGTCACCGGGAAGTTGACGGTCAGCTCACGCTTCGGCACACGCAGCACCTTGTGCATGCCGGGGTCGAGGTGGAGCCGCTCGGCGGCCGCGTCCAGCTCGGCCTGGGTGGTGGCCCAGATCCCGTTCGTTCGCGCCCGCGGCCTGGAGGTTGTCATCAGGCTCTAGGCTAGCGCGCCGACGCAAGCGTGTCCGGGGACCCGTACCAACGGCACGCTGACCGTTGGTGCGCTGCGATGGCAAGATGGAGCGGTCCACATCAGACCGATGCGCCGGCGGTCCACATTGCTCCGGCCGACGCATCACCGCATCGAAGGAGGACCGCCGATGGCGCCGCGCGTCATGACCGTCTCCGGACCGATCCCACCCGACAGGCTCGGTTTCACGCTGCCCCACGAGCACACGGCCATCAGCCTGTGGCATATCGCCAATCGGTGGGACTACTGGGAGCTGACCGCCGACGACGAGCTGATCATCGAGGAGCTGCGTGACTACCGGCGCCGCGGTGGCGGCACGCTGGTCGACCTCACCCTGCCCGGCGTCGGCCGTGACCCGGATTGCCTTCGAAGGCTGGCGGGTGCCACCGGTCTGAACCTCGTCATGGGGACCGGCTGGTATCGCGAGGCGTACTACCCGGCGGATGTGCTCGTCGACCGGCGCACGGTCGACGACCTTGCGGCGGAGATGGTGCGCGAGTTCGAGCACGGGGTCGGCCAGAGCGGGATCCGACCGGGGATCATCGGCGAGATCGGGACCGACAAGCCGTGGGTCAGCGCCCAGGAAGAGCGGGTGCACCGGGCGGCCGCGCGGGCCGCGCAGCAGACCGGGATGGCGATCACGACCCACGGTGTGCAGTCGGCGGTCGGGCTCGCACAGCTGCGCATCTTCACCGAGGAAGGCGTGGATCCCGGGCGCGTCGTGATCGGCCACGCGGACTCCCACCACGACCTCGATTTCTACCTCGCCGTGCTGGCGGCCGGGGCGAACCTCCAGTTCGACTTCCTCGGCCACCGCTTCCTGACCGAAGAGGCCCTCGAGCCGCGCCTGGTCGAGACGATCGTCGAGCTGCTGGAGCGAGGCTTCGGCGAGCAGCTGATGCTGTCGCAGGACGTCTGTCACAACCGTCAGCTCAAGGCCAACGGCGGCTTCGGCTATGTCTACCTCCAGCAGCACTTCCTGCCGACCCTTCGCACCGCGGCCGTCGGGGAGGGAGAGATCCGGCAGATGACGATCGATAATCCGGCCCGCATCCTGACGATTCCGTAGATCCAGGCGCTTGACCCGCCCCGCGGGTCAACGCGCGAAGGAGCCCGGGCCCCGTCGCGATCCGCCCGTGCCCGCGGGTCAGATCACGAACGAGCTGGTCACAACCAGTCGTTCCTTGGCGCGTTGACTCGCCCCACGGGTCAATGGGGCGGATTGAGGGCCGGAATGCGGTACGGTCACCCCAATGCCACCCCCTCGCGACCCCGTCGCCGACCTCAAGCGGATCGCTTTCCTGCTCGAGGCGGCGCAGGAGCCCGGCTACCGGGTCCGCGCGTTCCGAAACACCGCAACCACGCTGGCCGGCTTGACGGCCGACGAGCTGATGCGACGTGCCGCCAACGGAACGCTGCGCGAGCTGCCGGGCGTCGGCGAGGTGACCGAGCGAACGATCCTCGAGAGCCTGCGCGGCGAGGAGCCCGTGTACCTGCGGCGGCTCGAGTCCACCGGGGGCCGGCCGCTGGACGAGGGAGCGGCTGAGCTGCGTGCGGCGCTGCGCGGCGACTGCCACGCTCACACGATCGCGTCGGACGGCGGGGCGAGCATCCGCGACATGGCAGAAGCAGCAATCGAGCTCGGGCACGAGTACCTGGCCATCACCGACCACTCGCCGCGGCTGACGGTGGCTAACGGCCTCACGACGGATCGGTTGGTGGCGCAGCTGGACGAGATCGCAGCGCTGAACGCGGAGCTCGCTCCGTTCAGGCTGCTGACCGGGATCGAGGTCGACATCAACGAGGATGGCTCGCTCGACCAGGAGCCGGAGGTGCTGGCGCGGCTGGACGTTGTGGTCGGCAGCCTCCACTCCGCCCTTCGTTCCGAGGCGCGGGCGATGACGGTCCGGATGGTGACTGCACTGGCAAACCCGCACCTCGACATCCTCGGCCATTGCACGGGGCGCATGAAGACCGGGAAGCGCTCGCGCCCGGAGTCAGCGTTCGACGCCGAGATCGTGTTTGCCGCCGCGGCGCGCTTCGACAAGGCCGTCGAGATCAACTCGCGCCCGGAGCGGCTCGACCCGCCCAAGCGTCTCCTGCGCCTGGCAGTCGAGGCGGGCTGTCGGGTGGCCATCGACTCGGACGCCCACACGCCTGGCCAGCTGTTCTGGCAGGGCAATGGCTGCGAGCGAGGATTCCTGTGCGGGGTCACGGCGCCGATGATCGTGAACGCCCTCGACGCCGATGAGCTCCTGGCGTGGACCGTTTCGCACGGCGCCTGACCGCTGTGGCGCGCCTCGTGCAACGGTTCGGAGCGGGCGCATACTGGCCGCCCATCCACCCCAAGGAGGAACGATTTCATGTCCGTCGCCAAGGTGACAGAGCTCTCCTGCACCTCGAATGAGAGCTTCGAGGACGCCATTCGGCAGGGCATCGCCCGTGCCAACAAGACGCTCCGGGGCGTGCGTAGCGCCTGGGTCAAGGAGCAGCGCGTGAACGTGGGAGAGGACGGCACCGTCGAATTCCAGGCCAACATCCTGGTGACCTTCATCCTCGAGGGCTGACCCGCCGGCGAGGACGGCCGCGATCAGGCCTCTTCGGCCTCCGCCTCCGCCCCGGCGAGGCCGATGCGACCCTCCGAGCGCTTGAACCGCGACCGGTAGGTGGGGTTGCTGACGCGCTGGCTCACGGTGGCCGAGTCGAGCGGCTTGCCGCTTCGCGGCGGGAGGTATCGGCCGCGCTCGGTGATGGCCTGCGCCAGCTCGCCGGCCGACAGCGGGCCACGCTCCGAGATGATCGCGATCATCTCGTCGTGAAGGGCGACTCGCGGTCCGCTCGGCGCAGCTGAGGCCGCCGTCCGCGGGCGCCCGCGTGGCTTTGGCGCCAGCGCCTCGGTCGTCTGACCCTCCGCGGCCTCGATCACGGGCTCGCTCGCTGCGGGCGTCGGCGCCGGCGTCGAGGCCGACTCAAGGGCCACGACGCGCGCCGTCAGCTCCTCGAGGCGTGCCAGCACGCCACCGCCGGCAGGGGGAGCCGCTTCGGCGCCGGGCCGGCTTGCGTCGATGCGTTCCTCGACCCATTGCCGCACGAGATCGCCGGGCCGCACGCCGGCCTCGCCGGCGAGATGCTTCAGCGCGTTGACGCGACGCGGATCGAGCCGGATGGACATCGCACCCTCGTCCGGCTGGCCGCCGCCCTCGTAGCGCGGCCGGGGCGTATAGGGCCGGTCGCCGCCACGCGGCTGATACGGGCGGTCCCCGCCGCCGCGAGGCTGGTACGGCCGATCCTGCCCGCCATGCGGCTGGTAGGGACGGTCGGGGCGGTCACCGCCGGCGCGCTCGCGCGGCTGCCAATCGCCGCGTCGCTGCGGCGGGCGGTCGGATCGGTCAGGGCGGTCTCGATCCGGTCGATCTGGTCTGCGGTCGGGGCCGCGTCGGTTGAAACTCATCGGTTTCAACGATAGCGGGTTGGTTAAAAGGGCGCCAGTCGCTAAAACGAGCCGGAGCCACCTCCGCCGCCTGAGCTGCCGCCGCCCGAAAATCCGCCGCCGCTCGAGCTCGAGGAGCTGGAGGGCGGCGTCGAGCCGACACTGCCAAGTGCGTCGAACATGCCGCCGATGTCCGGCATGGCCGAGCCCGAGAAGATGCTTCCCGAGCCGTAGCTGACCCCGCCGGCGACGTCACCGACCGACGCGCCGAACGAAGACGAGCCGGCGGATGAGCCGAGCCAGAGCGGGTAGTACGCGCCGGTGGGGGAGCCGGTGGCGCGCTGCTGCTGCTCGAGGCCGCGGGCGAGCACCGCCGCGACCTCGGCATGGAGTCCGAGTGCCATGCCCCACACCACCGCCTTGTCTGGCGTGTCGGCCAGCCTGGCGATCTCCGTCTGCTCGACCACCTCGCTCATGCTGCGAGCCCGGTCCATCGTCTTCTTGAGCGTTCGCCGGTACGCCTTGAGCATGGCGTCGACGTAGGCGCCCTGCGAGGTGCGCTGGCTCATGGCCAGGCCGAACCCGACCGTGCCGAGCCCACCGAGCACGAGCGCCACGCCCAGCAGGACCGCGCCGGTCATCGGCACCGAGATGCCCAGGAAGGCGGCCACCCCGCCGACGATGACGAGGCCGATGCCGATGGCCGCCATGCTGGTGATCGAGGGTCCAGGCGGGCGGGCGGGCGAGCCAGCCGATGCGAACGGCTGCCGACTCGAGGGCACGCGTCGAGCTGTCGAGCAGCGGGTTGACCTCCCAAAGCCGCTCGCGCGAGAGGCGCCCCGAGCCACCGGCATGTTGCCGGATGCGCTCCCAGGCCTCCCGTTCCGGGCCCGCCAGCTCACGGTCGTCATGCTCCCCCGCGTGAACCTCGATGGCCGGGTCGGTCAGCGGATCCGGATCGTCGTCGCTGCGCGCCTTGCTGACCTGGTCGAGATTGTGGAAGGAGAGCCGCCCGGTCCTGGCCAGGTCGGCCAGGATGGTGTTGATGCTGTGACCGGTGGCCGTGCCATTCCGAACGACCGTCGCCAGCGTGGGGGTCATCTCGGCCGGCGGCCCTGCCATCAGGATCGACGGCGAGTCGGTCAGCGCCGGATCATCGCCGTCGCGGCGCCATTTCCACCACGCCCCCCCGAGGGTGGCCAGCAGCGCGAGCGGGGCGACGACGAGCCCAAGGGCGCCGTTCACCACCCGAAGCGTCTCGAGCCGATCGCTCCCGTCCGCGTCCATGCGGGCATCGAGCGCCTCGATCGTGCGCAACGCGGCCGAGTCGAAATCGCCCACCCGCGCCGACGGCACGAACGAATCGTCGATGATCCGCGTGAGGGCGTCCTCGTTGGCATACGCACCCAGGAACCCCGAGCCGCCGTACAGGCTCACCCGGCTCTCGCCCGGGTCGGGGTCGAGCGCCACCATGAGCACGAGGCCGTCGTCGAATCCCGAGCGGCCGATGCCCCATTCGTCGATCAGCGCTTTCGCCTTGTCGAGGTTCTCGTCCTCGGTGATATCCGGGTCGTGCTGCGTGTAGAAGACGATCTCGGCCCCCGTTTCGGCCTCGATCTCGTCGATGCTCGCCTCGAGGCTGGCCTCCGTGTCGGCCGAGAACATGTCCGCCTCGTCGTAGAC
>JACCWY010000073.1 GCA_013697395.1 Chloroflexota bacterium
CCGCCTGATTCATCATTTTCAGGTAGGGGATGTACTCGGGAACGTGGCGCTTTGATTCTTCCACTGGCTGCAAGCCCTAGTGTGTAGTTGTACGTTCGGTTAGAACTGCGCCTTCGCGGTAGGGACCTTGCGCGTGGTTTGGGCCTCGGAGTCCGTTCTCGGCCTCCGGCGGTTCTACGTGGGCGACGCCGATGCGGTCGGACCCGGGGGCGTGGAGCTGGCGTCCGATCCTGGTGCCAATCGCCCCGAGACAACACCCGCGCCGATAACAAGGGCGACGATCAGCGCGATGATCGCGCCATAGACGGGGTCGAGGTGCCTGAACTTCGGCTCGTTCACTCGAAGTCCTCCAGTGTGGGATTGCCGCGCGGGCTGGAGTCGCGCCAAGTCCTAACGAGCTCCCTGCCGGCCTCAGGCGAGAGAAGTGCGGCGGCCTCAACGGCCTTCTGCTGAGCCTCGTCCCGGGCCACTGACTCCTGTTCCCGTCCCCGGTTGCCTAGCTCTACGCCGAACACGGCGCCAATCAACGTCCCGATGAGTGTCGTAACCGGCGCAACTGCGGTCGCAATCGCTGTCGCGTCCGGGGCGAGGAACAAGATCGCGAGGGCGACCGTGGCCACAACAACGATGAAGCCGAGAGCGACCAAGTCGCGCCCGACCATGAGACGCCACGGCGACAGCACGGGCGCGCTGGGTTCCGGCTTCGCTGGCGGTTCGGGTTCCGGCTTGGCGGGTGGGGTGGGCTGAGTCGGTGAACCGGCGCAAGCGGAAGCAGGGCAGGAGCGTTCCACCGCCGGCTCTGCTGGCCATCGCCGGTGGGTTCCTCGGAGCTGACCTGGAAGACTTCGAGATGGCGCTCTTCGGCCGGGATGTCCGCATCGGACGCGAACCGGACGGGGCCATGGCCATCGACGGCAACCCACCTTGGGCCGGCGTCCTGGCGTTCCCGGCGGTGAGTCCGGCGAGCGTGATCGATCCCGTGCTTTTCGTAGCGCCGGCTTACACAGGCCCGCTGCCGCAATCAGTGGATCGCCTCGGGGTGCGTCGGCTGGAATGGACCGGCTTCGTCAGTCAGGAGGCTCGCGACACAGATGTGATGGTCGGCATGAGGTGTGCCGCGCACTAGCTGGTTAGTCGCGACGCCTGCAGTCGGACCCTGACGCCCTCGAGGATCCGAAGCAGGCCGTTCGCCAACAGCACTGCTTCTGCAGCCTCCTGGGGGTCGTCCGGGGTTGTGATGTTGTGGCCTGCCTCGTTCCGATACTCACCAATGGCGCCCCAGAAGAGGGCCATGCGCGCCTCTCGATCGCCCACGCCCGCGCTGGGATCCGAGAGCGGCCCTACGGGATGCGCCCGAAAGGCCTGCTTCATCAAGTCGACACCGTTCAGCGAGAGCCCGGACAGGTCACGCACCCGGACCTCGACCTCGAGCATGGCCTGGAACACAGCGGCTGAGTAGAGCGCGCGACGAAAGATCGGAAGCACACGTTCGTTGAGGGTCGGGTCCAACTGAGCCCGACGCAGGAGCGATAGGCTGCGGACCTCGGAGAGGTGAGCAAGGGGATCCGCCATCACGAAAGCCCGCTCCGTGGCCATGTACCAGGGATGATCCTGGCCCGGATGGGGCGCCAGGAGCCCTTCGTTGAGGAGCCACTGCCAGGCTGCAGCAAGTTTCCAGCTCACCCGCCGAAGTGTCTCTTCGTCGGTCACGCCGTCCCGATTCATCTCGGCCCGCGACCCTTGGTTGAGGTTGTTCCAGCACACTGCGCCTTGCTGTTTGATCGACGGCAGGGCGATCAACGCCACCTCGTCGGGTTCGAGCTCGAGCAGCTCTGCGGCGTCGTGACCCAGGACCATGACTGGATATTGGCATGAGACGCCCACGTCGGCTGAGTCGGTGGTTCCGCGGCCCGGCGTTGGCACGGACCTAGTCGGGTGGAACTTCTCCGTAGCATCGGGTCGAACGATCGCCGGTTTTAAGCCGGCCGTATTCCACACCAGCCTCAATCTCGTTGTCGCTGATCGGACCGCCGAGTCAGTTCAGCGGTGACGAGCGGAACGCGCTCGACCGACGGCTGCGTATTGCCGGTCACCTCATTCCACCTGATGACGGCCATGCGAAGTCGGGCCATCCATCGTCGTTTGCAGGCAGGTCCGGGGTCGGGGCGTCACCGGGATCGCCGTGATGTTGGGCAAACAATTTGACCGGTCCGCGGACCACGTGGACCACTGGGCGTCGTCGGGTTGCTCTGGTCCGCGTGGTCCGCGGTCCATCGGAATGTCTCCTGCGGTCGCGAGCCAGACGCCGAGATAGGCGGAGCGGTGGTCCCCGTCACGCCGGCCGACTGACGGCCGCCCGTAGGTCGGGTCCGAAGGTCTGCTTCGTCCCGTGGTACAGCGA
>JACCWY010000080.1 GCA_013697395.1 Chloroflexota bacterium
CCGCTGTACAGCGAGACGCGCGCGATGGCCATCGTCGCCAACGGCGAGATCTACAACTTTCCGGTACTGCGTGGTGATCTGACCGGTCGCCACACCTTCACGACGACGAGCGACAACGAGGCGATCCTGCACCTCTTCGAAGAACGCGGCGTGGACACGCCGGCGGCGTTGGCAGGTATGTTCGCGTTCGCCATCTGCGACGACGACCACCTGTTCCTCGCGCGCGACCCCATCGGCATCAAGCCGCTGTATTACGGTCGTGGGGTCGATTCAGCTGGAATGCCGGTCATGGCCTTCGCCTCGGAGATGAAGCCGCTCGCCGATTGGGTCGACGAGCTCCAGGAATTCCCGGCCGGCAACTACTTCGACAGCCGTGTGGGTTTCGTCCCGTACTACCGGGTACCGACCGCGCCTCCTGTGGATCGTACGGTGGAGGACCACGTGGCTCTGGTGCGACGGGGCCTGGAGGATGCTGTCGCGTCTCACATGATGAGCGATGTCCCCGTGGGCGCGTTCCTCTCCGGGGGACTGGACTCGAGCGTCATCGCCGCGATCGCCAGGAAGCACGTCGACGAGCTCCATACCTTCTCGGTCGGCCTGGCGGGGTCCCGCGACATCGAGGCCGCGAGACGAGTGGCTGCACACATCGGGTCGATCCATCACGAGTATCTGATGACCCCGGCCGAGGTGGTGGAGAAGCTGCCTGAGATCATCCACGCTCTCGAATCGTTCGACCTGGACCTCGTGCGGAGCGCAATCCCCACGTACTTCTGTTCGCGTCTGGCCGCCGAGCACGTGAAGGTGATCCTCACCGGCGAGGGAGCCGACGAGCTGTTCGCCGGGTACGCCTATCACGGGAAATCGACCGACGCCGCCACGCTCCATCAGGAGCTGTGTCGCTCCGTGTCGACGTTGCACAACATCAACCTCCAGCGCGTCGACCGCCTCACGATGCTCCATAGCATCGAGGGACGCGTGCCGTTCCTGGACACTGGCTTCATCGCGCTCGCCCTCACCGTGCCAACCGAGTTGAAGCTCAGGCTGATGCCCGATGGACGCCGCGTCGAAAAATGGGTGCTGCGCATGGCCTGCGAGGACCTCCTGCCTGCCGACATCGTATGGCGGACCAAGGAGCAGTTCGACGAGGGCAGCGGGACCCTCGACCTCCTCGCCAGGGCGCTGGGACCACTCCTCGGGGAGATCGACCTCGACGCCTACCGCGCCGCAACGAACGAGGCGGTGCGTTCAGTCGAAGAGGCGCTGTACCACCGAATCCTGTGTGACGGCTATCTGCGGCCCGACATGATCCTGCGCAATGTCGCTCGCTGGACCGAGGACCGACAGCTCTGAGCTAGAACAGACCGACGATGTTGCCGTTGGCGTCGATGTCGATGTTCTCCCCGCCCGGCATCGACGGCAATCCCGGCATCGTCCGAATGTCGCCGAGCAGTGGCGTGATGAAGCCGGCGCCGGCCGACAGCGCGACATCCCTGATGGGCACCCGAAAGTTCGTCGGGCGGCCCCTGAGTGCCGGATTGTGGCTAAGCGAGGCCTGCGTCTTCGCCATGCACACCGGTAGATGCCCGTAACCCAGGTCCTCGTACCGGCGGAGGGCCCTGGCCGCGGCCGGCGCCACATCCACTCCATCCGCGCCGTACATGCACATGGCGATCGTCTCGATCTTGGCCAGGAGCGGCGCATCATCCGGGTACAGGAGTGTGAAGTCGGGCGCGCCGATCTGGGCGGCCTCCCACACCGCCTCAGCGAGTGCCGCCGCTCCGCCGCCGCCATCGGTGAAATGGGTCGCGATGACCGCGTCCCGGGCGCCTGCGGCGAGCGCAGCCTCCCGGACGGCCTCGATCTCGGCCGGCGTGTCTCTCGGGAAGACGTTGATCGCCACGACCGCCGGGACGTTGAAGGCCAGGACGTTCTCGATCTGCTTGGCGAGGTTGGCCGCCCCGCCCCGGACGGCCTCGACGTTTTCGGTGGCGAAGGCCGGATCGAGCGGCTTGCCCGCGACGATCCGGCCGACGCCACCATGCATCTTGAGGGCGCGGACCGTCGCCACGACGACGGCCGCGTCGGGCCGCAGCCCCGAGGCACGGCACTTGATGTCGAAGAACTTCTCGGCGCCCATGTCCGCCCCGAATCCGGCCTCCGTGCAGACGATCTCATTGGTGGCCAGGGCGATCCGGTCCGCGAGCACGGAGTTATTGCCGTGGGCGATGTTGCCGAACGGTCCGCAGTGGACGAACGCGGGACCACCCTCGAGGGTCTGGAGGAGGTTCGGCTTGATGGCATCGGTCAGGAGGGCGGTCATCGCCCCGGCCACCCGGAGGTCGTCGGCGGTCACGGGCGTCCCGTCGGTCCGCAAGGCGAGGACCATCCGGCCCAGGCGGGCACGCAGGTCGTGGATGTCGCTCGTCAGCGCGAGGGCTGCCATCACCTCGGAGGCGACGGTGATCTGCCACTCCGTCTCGCGGGGGATGCCATTCTCGCGCCCGCCGAGGCCAATGATCGTCCGCCGGATCGCCCGGTCGCTGATGTCGACGACGCGTGGCCAGAGGATCGAATGCGGGTCGATGCCGAGCGGGTTGTTGTGGTGGAGGCTGTTGTCCAGGAATGCCGCCGCGAGGTTGTGCGCCGCGCCGATGGCGTGGACGTCGCCGGTCAGGTGCAGGTTAAAGTCCTCCATCGGGATGACCTGGCTGTAGCCGCCCCCGGCTGCGCCGCCCTTGACCCCGAAGACCGGCCCGAGCGACGGCTGACGGATGCACACTGCCGCCTTCCGGCCGATCCGATTCAAACCCTGCGCCAGCCCGACGGTCGTGGTCGACTTCCCCTCGCCGAGGGGCGTCGGCGTGATGGCGGTGACAACGACGTATTTGCCACGAGCGTTCTCGGCTTCGAGCCTGCGGATGCCATCGAGTGTCACCTTCGCCTTCATGCGCCCGTATGGCTCGACCTCGTCGTCGCGAAGTCCCAGGTCTCGCGCGACGTCTGTGATGGGGCGCGGCGTAACGGATCTGGCGATCTCCAGATCGGATGGGAGACTCATCGCACTCCTCGGCTAACGATGGGACGCAGCCGTGCCGTCCGGGCGGACGGGGCAGGCGCCGCGCGGTCGAGCGGCCTCATGGCCGAGAATCTCTCGGAGATCTACCCTCATCGCCGCGCAGTCGGCCGGCACCCGATCGCGTCGGGCGGTCTGCAGTGATGGCCGTGAGATAGCGCAGCCGCCAGGCCTCCGTCGCCTCGACCACGTTGAAGGTGTAGAGGTGCAGACCCGTGATCCCGGCCGCAGGGTCGGCGATCTGAGGAGCCAGGGCGTCGAGCAGCCCATCCGGTCGGTAGAAGCCGCCGGAACGAAGGAGTCGCGCAACGAACCGGAGGTTCTTGGTCAGGAAGCGGTGGGTATCCGCAACGCCGATCCGCGCGCTGAGCGCCAGGAGCCGATGTGGCTCTGTGGCGCCGGGGATCCCGATGTGGGCCGGCAGCGAGACCCCCTCGGCGCGTCGTGCTGCAAGCCAGGACACGATCGCGCCCGGCTGGAAGCAGAGCTGCGTGGTCATGTAGCTCGCATATGCGGCCTTTTCGTGCAGCGCCTGGAGCAGCAGGCCATCCGCGATGAAGGGGTGTCCCTGGGGATAGCACGGGATGCCGATCTCTGGCAGGGGAGGGTCGATCTCGGCGATGGCGCGCAGGAGCGACAGCCCATCGGGGAACGCGCCGCACTCCTTGGCGTCGCCGCCGACGACGAACGCCCGCGTGACCCTTGCTTCTCCGAGCCGGGCGACGATGTCGCTGAGGTGGGCGCGATCGCGGATCATCCTCGCCGACAAGTGCGGCACCGCGCGGAAGCCGGCTGCCTCGAGCCGCTCAGCCAGCGCGACCGTAGATTCGATCTCTTTCACCGGGGAAGCGGTAACTGAGACCCGGGCGCCGGGGGGCAGGAAGGCGGCATGGTCCATCGCGTCCTTGAGCGGGATGAGCTCGAACGTCGGCGTGCACAGCAAGCCGGCAAGCGCCTCGCGTGCGGACGTGAACATCCCGGACCGGCGGCGAAAGAGCATCGGTCAGGCGTCCGAGTCCGCGTGCGACGTCACGGTCGCCGGTCGCCGGCGTCGTTTCGGTCGTTCACCGGCGCGTCTGCCGGCCGGACGGATCGGCAGTTCGGTCATCTTGGAAAGATGCGGGTACGCCGCGTTGCGGTGAGGGAACGCCATCGCATCCACGAAGTGCTGCTGGAAGCGCTGCTCGACGGCGGTTTCGATCTTTTCGACCGTGCGGACGACGCCCTCGATCTCGCGGCGGGCGGCATGCGACAACAGCGCGATGAGCGCACCGGTACCGGCGGCGTTCCCGGCGGACCTGACGTGCGCGAGGTCGCAGTCCGGGATGAGCCCGAGGACCATGGCGTGGAACGGGTCGATCTGGCTCCCGAACGCTCCGGCGAGCCTGATCTCATCGATCGTCTCGATCCCGAGGTGGTCCATGAGCAGCCGTGCGCCCGCATACAGCGCCGCCTTTGCGAGCTGGATGGCTCGGACATCGTTCTGGGTCACGACGATGCGCGGCCGGCCGGCAGCCGAGCCGTCGTGGAGGAGGTATGAGAAGGTCCGGCCGTCGGCGATGACGCGCGGCGTGCGGGCGGCCAGTGACCCGTCGATGATCCCGTCAGGCGTGATGACGCCTGCGAGGAAGAGCTCCGCGACGACCTCGACGATCCCGGAGCCGCAGATCCCGGACACGCCGATCTCGCGGCTGGCCTCCGCGGATCCGGGGTCATCCGACCAGATGGCCGACCCAATCACCCTGAACCGGGGCTCAAGCGTCTGGCGGTCGATCCGGACGCGCTCGATAGCACCGGGCGCGGCACGCTGTCCGCCGCTGATCTGCGCCCCTTCGAAGGCAGGACCGGTCGGGCTCGATGCGGCGAGCAGGCGATCGCGGTTTCCGAGGACGATCTCCGCGTTCGTGCCGACGTCCACGACGAGGCTGACGACTTCGCTCGCGTGCGGCGTCTCGGCGAGGATGACGCCCGCCGTGTCGGCGCCGACGTGTCCGGCGATGCATGGCAGCACATAGACGCGGGCGCCTGGATGGGCCTTCAGCTCGAGCTCATCAGCGCGGACGCGGACCGAACGATCGGTGGCGAGCGCGAACGGCGCGGATCCGAGCGGAACGGGGTCGATCCCCAGCACGAGGTGATGCATGATCGGGTTGCCGACGATCGCCAGCTCGAGGATGTCGTCGCGCTTGATCCCAGCCTTCGCGACGAGCCTGGCCAGCAGGCCGTTGAGCGCCTCGCGCACAGTCGCGGTCATCTCGGCCGTCCCCTCGGGATGCATCATCGCGTACGAGACGCGGCTCATCAGGTCCTCGCCGAACCTGATCTGCGGATTCATCACCCCGTTCGACGCCAGGACCGCGCCGTCGGACAGGTCTGCCAGATGGCCGGCGATCGTCGTCGAGCCGATATCGATCGCGACGCCGTATGCCTTCTCGTGCAGACCCGGCCAGACGGCGCTGATCGTCCGGCCGTCATGGACCGCTACGGTGACCGCCCAGCTCCCGACCTCCAGGGCGGGCTGGAGAGCGCGGATGACATGGAGGTCCGTCTCGAGGTCGGTCAATCCCCACTCTGCTTCGAGCGCTTCGTGGAGGCGCACGAGGTCGCCGGACGGCGAGGCAAGCTCCGGAGGAGCGACCTGGACGTAGTGGAGCCGGACGACGGGGTCGACGTGGAAGTCGCGCATGTCGAGGCCCTTGCGAACGACCTGGCGGTAGACCTGGCTCTCCGGCGGGACGTCGATGACCGCATCGCCACGGAGGTGCGCGACGCACGAGAGGCGGCGGCCGAGCTCGAAGCCACGACGGTCGCGGTACTCCACCTCGGCGGTCGCCAGCGGGGAAAGGTGTTCAGGGCGAGACTCGATCCCATGCTTGGCGAAGCTGCCGACGCTCTGCTGGACCTGGCAACGGCCGCAGATCCCGCGCCCGCCGCAGACCGAGTCGATGTCGACGCCAA
>JACCWY010000112.1 GCA_013697395.1 Chloroflexota bacterium
ATCCCGACCCGGACGGCATGGGCGCGCGGAGACTCGGCCTCGTGCCGGGCGCGCTCGGGGACGTGGGAAGCGAGATCATCGAGCGCCGCCAGGTAGGCGCCCACGGCATCGGTCGGAGGGCCGGCCCGACGGCGGCGAAACGGCTGCAGTCGGGGCATCTCCATCCGAAACGAGCGCTGCGGAATGCTGATCGATCGTTCCTCGTCGCCGCGGCGCATGCGCGCACCCGTCCGGCGCCGGATCCAGGTCCGGATGACGATGACGGCGATCAACGCGATGGCCGCCCCCAGGATCGCCACCGTCACGAGCGGTCCCTGGAGCTGCTCGATCGTGTACTCGCGAACCCTGGGAAGGCGAGCCAGCTCCTCCGCGGTCATCGGTGCAGGCAGGGGGATGCCGATCCGGCTCAGGGCCTCGTAGAGGGCGGTCGAGAGGATGGCCGCCACGAACGCGAGGGCCAGGAACGCATAGCCGATGAGGCTGAGCACCGGGCCGATGAGGCCGCGCACGACCGTGTCGACCGGCAGGCCCAGCAACTGAGCTCCGGGGAGGCCGATGGCCAGGACGATCGCCAGCACGCCGAGCACGGTGCCGAGCCAGGAGCGATTCGTTCGCCAGTCGACGCCGGTCTCCCGACCAATCTCCTGGAGGCGAGCAAGCCCGGCCGCCATGAACCCGGCGGCGATGAAGGTCAAACTCGCGACGAACGCGTGCTCGATGAAGACCGGCCGGAGCTCCTCGGAGGCCAGCTGCCCCAGGATCCACGGCAGGGCCAGGGCCGGCACTCCGACCAGGACCAGCCGGGTCAACGCCCGGTCGTCGATCTCGTGGCCCCTGCCGACGCCGCGCATGGCGGCCACGAGCAGCAGCAACCCACCCGGATGCACGCCGATCGCGGCAGCCAGGTCGCCGTCCAGCGCAAGCGAGCGGGCCTGCGAGTCCCATAGCCACCCGACCGCACCGATCCCTACGACGACCGCGAAGAACGTCAGCGGCCGATCGTCCGGCCTGAGCCATCCGCGGCGCACGGCTACCGCGGCCGCTCCGGCCGCGATGGCCGGCTCGAGCACCCCGAGCAGCGGCGGTCGCCCGGCGATTGCCGTCTCGACGGCGCCGTACACGACCGCGAGCCATGCCCCCTCGGCAACGATGGCGAGGATGGGCAGGAGCCAGCCGATCACCCGATCAGCCCGCCACCACGAGCGCATCGGCCCTCCTCCAGTCAGGATCGAGCTCGGCGACGCGCGCCGGGATGCCCAGGGCGGCCATCCCCGCCCGATGCGCGTCGCGATCGGGCCCGAGCGCGAGATGGGTGACCGCGTAGCCGGCGCGTGACAGGCGGCGCAGCCGGTCGGCGTAGGGCTGCGGATCCCGCGCGGCGAGCGTGAAGATGGTCCCGCCGGGGGTGAGCCGCCGCGGCACGACGCCCAGCAGTCGCTCGAATGGAAGGGAGAGGATCGGCTGCACCTGTGCCAGGACGTCCTCGATCCTGCCGAGCTGGCTGGATGCCGCTGATGGCGGCACGTAGGCGTAGCGCCTGCCGCCGACCAGCTGGGCGCCGAGCAGCAGCCCGCAGGCACTGTCGATGTCGAGCAGCCGCCGGGCCAGCGAGGCGGCTGCGACGCAGAGGGCCTCGACCTGGTCGTCGTCGAAGATCATGAGCCAATGCGGCCCGGACACCGTCTGGAGGTCGACCGCGATGAGCACCTGCCGCTCGCGGACCGGCTCGTAGCGCCGGCTGACGTGCGCACCGATGCGGGCGGTCGCCCGCCAGTGAATGCGTCGCATCGGGTCGCCCGGCTGGTACGGGCGCACACCGGCGAATCGCGACGGGTCGGTGAACAGGCTGGTTCGAGCGCGCGCCGTCCCGAGCGGTGCGGCAGCCGCGGGCGGGACCCGGATCGGTACGGTGCGCGGCCGCACCAGCAGCTCGCCGGGCATCTCGCGCTCCTCGCTGTTCGTGCCGCGCTCGAAGAGGTCACTCACCGTGAGGCGCACCGGGCCGAAGGTGAAGGCGCCTCGACGGTGGGCATCGATGACCAGGTGCCGGATGACGCGCTCGTACCACAGCAGCGACCACGAGTTCTGGAGGGCGCCCTGACCGGGCCGCTCGCTTGCGACCAGCGGCCTCCCGGCGACCCGCAGCGTATCGGTCACGTGGTCGTCGGCGGTCAACAGCGGCAACGGCAGGAGCTTGCGGTTCCAGACCTCGACGTCGAGGCCGACCTGATCGCCCCACACCGCCCTGGTTGTGCCGATCCGCCGCGTGTAGCCGACCGAGTCCAGCCCGTAGCGCGACCACAGCGTCGTGAGCCAGCGCGACAGGATGGTCAGGCCGCCGATGAGGAGCAATCCGGGGGTGCCGAGCAGCGCGCCGGCGGCAACCATCGCGAGGCCGACCAGGCTCCAGCCGCTCATCGTGCGATCGCCGCGCGCCTCAACGCGCGCCGGCGCCGACCCCGACCGGAACGCGCTCGAGGACCTCGGTCATCACGTCGCCGGCCGTCGCACCGCGCAGCTCGCGATCCACGTCCACCAGCAGCCGGTGCGTGAGCACGGGCCGGGCAAGCGCCGCCACGTCGTCGGGCAGCACGAAGTCGCGACCCTCGACGAGGGCCATGGCCTGCGCCGCGCGATACAGCGACACACTGGCGCGCGGGCTGGCGCCGAGCTGGAGGTCGGTGTGCTCGCGCGTGGCGCGCACGATGCGGACGAGGTAGCCCTCGACCTCGTCGCTGACGGTGACCGCCCGGGTGGCGTCGCGCAGGCCGGGCAGCGCGGAGGCGTCCACCACGGCGCGGATCGCCTCCAGTGGCTCGCGCGCGTCTCGATAGCGCCTTGCGATCGAGCGCTCGTCGGCCTCGTCCGGATAGCCCAGGACGATCCGCACGAGGAAGCGGTCCAGCTGTGCCTCGGGCAGCGGGAAGGTCCCCTCCAGCTCGATCGGGTTCTGGGTCGCGAGCACCAGGAAGGGCGCGGGGATCGGCCGTGTCTCGCCGTCGACGCTGACCTGGCGCTCCTGCATCGCCTCGAGCAGCGCCGACTGGGTGCGCGGGGTGGCGCGGTTGATCTCGTCGACCAGCAGGACGTTCGTGAAGATCGGCCCCGGGATGAACCGAAAGCCACCGTCCGCGAGGACGCTCGAGCCGGTGACGTCCGACGGCAGCAGGTCCGGCGTGCCCTGCACACGGCCGAAGTCGAGGCCCAGGGCCCGCGCGAACGCGCGCGCCGCCAGCGTCTTGCCGACGCCGGGGACGTCCTCCAGCAGCGCGTGGCCCTCTGCCAGGAGAGCGATCGTCATGAGCCGCAACGGCGCCTCGGCGCCGACGACGGCGCGGGCCACCTCCTCGCGCAGGCTGCGCCACAACCGGGCTCCGGCGTGCGGATCGGTCACGGGATCTCCGAACTGCGTCTGCGGAGGATACGGGGTGGTCGCTATTCTCGTTCAGCCCATGCCCACTGAGCCGACGCCGCTGATCGCCTCCGACGACCACCTTGCCCACGATGGGCTGATCGAGGTGGTGGCCGGCCGGGAGGTTCCGTGCTACGAGTCACCGCAGCGCGCCACCGCCATCCGCGACGCGCTGCTTGGTACCGGCGACTACGCGCTCGATGCTCCGCGCGATCACGGTCCCGATCCCATCACCGCCGTCCACGAGCTGGAGCTCCTCGACCTCATCGAGCATGCATGGACCGATGCCATGGCCGCCGGCCGCGACCCCGATCGGCCGCTGCTGCCCGACACCTTCCTGCTGCACGGGTACGCGGGCTCGATGGCGTTGACGCAGCTTCCAGCCCGGCGGCATGACCGCCTGGGCGCGTACTGCTTCGACACCGGGACCCCGATCGTGGCGGGCACCGCCACGGCAGCGCGCGCGGCGGTCGACATCGCGCTGACCGCCGCCGACCGGGTCCTGGCCGGGGCGCCGCTCGCCTACGGACTGTGCCGGCCGCCCGGGCATCACGCCGGACGGACCCTCATCGGTGGCTACTGCTACTTCAACAACGCCGCGATCGTCGCGCAGTCGCTCGTCGATCGGGGCGCCCAGCGGGTCGCGATCCTGGACGTCGACTTCCATCACGGCAATGGCACGCAGCAGCTCTTCTGGGAGCGTGGCGACGTGCTGTACGTCAGCCTTCATGGCGATCCGGCCGGCATCTACCCCTACTACTCCGGCTTCGCAACCGAGCGCGGGGCGGGCCCGGGCGAGGGCGTGACGCGGAACCTGCCGCTTGCGCCCGGGACCGATGGCGACGGCTACCTGGCGGCCCTGGCCGAGGGCCTCGACGCGGTCCGGGCCTTCGACCCGGACGCGCCGCTGGTGATCTCGCTGGGCTTCGACACCTACCATGCCGACCCGATCGGCAATCTCGCCCTCCAGACCGATGACTACGGACGCATGGGCTCGGCAATCGCCGGGCTGGGCACCTCGGTGATCGCGCTCCAGGAGGGGGGCTACGCAGTCGAGGCGCTCGGCGCCAACGCGGTCGCCTTCCTCGGCGCCCTGGCCGGAAGCTCCTCGTCATGACGATTCCGAAACGGGCGCTACGCCGCGCCGCCGCCGCCCTGGCGGTTGGCGTGGTCGTGCTGTCCGCCTCCGCCTGCGGCCTCGTCGAGCAGCTCTTCGTCGGGCCGAACGACGCGCGGTGGGGACATGCGGCTGATGCCGAGATCGGCCCCGACACGATCGAATTCGTGGCCATGGTCACGGAGACCGTTTGCGCGAGCGGCCGATCGAGCGAGGGCCGCATCATCGGCCCGGACATTGCTTACACCGACGAGGCCGTGACGATCACCTTCGCCGTACGGCCGCTGGGTGGTGGAGCCCAGGACTGCCCCGGCAATCCGTCGACGCCGGTGATGGTACGCCTGGATGAGCCCCTCGGCGATCGGGCGCTCCTCGACGGCGGCACCGATCCGCCGCGAGAGCCGCCCGTCTGCCAAAACCCGGACTTCTGCGATTGAGGACATGACAGGACGACCTCCCCGGCGACCGCGCACGGCCGTGGCTTCGGAGACGAGCTGGGAGCGGGTGGCGACCTGGTACGACGGCTGGGTGGGCGACCACGGCTCGGAGTACCACCGGCAGCTGGCCATCCCCGCGGTGCTCGACCTGCTCCAGCCAGGGGATGGCGAGGAGATCCTGGACGTCGGCGGCGGACAGGGCGTCCTGGCGCCGTACCTCATGGATGCCGGAGCTCGCGTCACCGTCGTCGATGCCTCGCCGAAGCTGATCGCGGCTGCGAAGCGGCGGCACGGCAGGGCGCGGGCCGCACGGTTCGTGGTCGGTGACGCGCGTCGCCTGCCGGCGGTCGTCGGGTTGGAGCCCGGCGCGTACGACGCGGCGGTGTTCCTCCTCAGCATCCAGGACATGGATCCGCTGGACGACGTCGTCCGCGGCGTCGACTGGGCGCTGAGCGACGGAGGGCGGGTCGTCCTCCTCATGACGCATCCGGCCTTCCGGCAGCCGCGGCACTCGGGGTGGGGCTTCGACGAGGGCCGCAAGCTGACCTTCCGGCGAATCGACGGGTATCTGACCCCGATGGCGGTACCGATGAAGTCGCTGGGCGGCGGCCTGCCGACGCGGTCGTTCCATCGGCCCATCAGTGCGTACGTCAACGCCCTGGCCGATGCCGGCTTCGTCATCGATGCCATGCTCGAGCTGCCCGACCTGCCGCCGGACCGGCGGCCCGGCAGAGCGGCTCGCGGCGACGCCCGCGCCAACGCGGAGATCCCGATCTTCCTTGGCCTGCGCGCAATTCGCCGGTGATGCGCTGAGCGCCCGGGACCGTTTCGCGGGAGAATGCGCCTCCGCGTGCCCTTCCCCGTACTGCAGGACAGACCGATGACTGCCAGCCCTTCCACCCGCCGATCCCCGGCCGCCAGCGCGGCAGCATTGATCGCGGTCCTCCTCCTCTTCGGCGTCCTGACCTTCGTGGCGGGCCTCGCCGTCGGTGGCCGCGGTGCCATCGGCCAGGCGGATCCGGGCGCGACGGCCGAGCCGTCGGTCGCCGTTCCGTCCGACACCGCCACTCCCGATCCGGAGCCGACACCGATCCTCGAGACGGTCACCTGCGCGGAGCCGACCGAGGCGTTCGCCGTCCTGTGCGAGACATACGCCCAGATCAAGGGCCAGTATGTCGACGAGATAAGCGACGAGGATCTCGTGGACGGCGCGGTGCGCGGGATGATCGAGTACGGCCTCGAGGACCCGTACTCCGGCTACCTGCCGCCGGACCAGTTCGGATCAGCCCTCGACGACCTGTCGGGCGAGTTCAGTGGCATCGGGGCCGAGGTCGGGATGGAGAACCTGGCCGATTCCGACGACCTTGCCGCGTGCACGGTCGTGACCGAGACCTGCGCCATGGTCATCGTCGCGCCTCTCGACGGCTCACCGGCCGAGGCCGCGGGACTGCGGGCGGGTGACCATGTCCTTGCCATCGACGGGACGTCGACGGTCGGCGAGTCGGTGTCGTCGCTCGTCTACCAAGTTCGCGGCGAGGCGGGCACGGACGTCACGCTCTCGGTCCGACGGGACGACGAGGAGCTCGACATCACCATCACCCGCGCGGTGATCGACCTCCAGGAGGTCAACGCCGAGATGCTGGAGGACGGCATCGGCTACATCCGCCTGACGTCGTTCACCGATCGGGCCCCCGAACTCTTCCGCGATGCGCTGCAGGGACTGCTGGACCAGGGCGCGACCGGGATCGCCTTCGACCTGCGCGGCAACCCCGGCGGCTTCATCACCACCGCCCAGGCAATCGCCGCCGAGTTCGTTCCGGCGGGCGAGCTGCTGTTCACCGTCGAATCCGGCGAGGACGTTCAGCGCTGGCAATCGGAACCGGGTGGGCTGCTCCAGACCGATGCGGTCGAGGTCGTCCTCCTGATCGACGAGGGCTCGGCATCCGCGTCGGAGATCGTGGCCGGGGCGCTGAAGGAGACCGCGCGCGCCACCCTTGTCGGACAGCCCACCTTCGGCAAGAACACGGTCCAGGTCTGGAGCGACCTGCCGAACGGCGGTGGCCTGCGGATCACGACCGACCGGTGGTTCATGCCGCAGCACAACTCCGCGGCGCCGGATGGCATCGCGCCCGACGTCGTGGTGGCGTCGCCGTTGGACCCGGCCTCCGACGCGGACCCCCAGCTCGACCGCGCCCTGGAGATCCTTCAGGGAGGGTGAAGACCCGCGCCGCGGGTCAAGAAGGGCCTGAGCCGCGGAAACCGAGGGGCTCCGCGGTGATACGACCCGCAGATGCGGGTCGATGACGTCGGAGCCCGCGTTCCGGCCCGCGTTGACCCGTCCCACGGGGTCGTAACGTCCCTCAGGCCGATGCGCCCCCGAGGATGCGCAGGTACAGGTCCGGATCGACGTTGCCGCCGCTCAAGATCACCACGCGCGCGTCGTCGCCGTCACTCCGCGGTACGGAGCCGGCGAGGTGGGCGCCCATCGCGGCAGCGCCCGACGGCTCCACGACGAGGCGCGCGAGCTTCGCGAGCTGGCGCATCGCGTCGGCCATGCCGTCCTCCGAGACGGTCACGATCTCGTCCATGAATCGGCGGAGGTGCTCGAACGGCAGCGGGCCGAGCGAGTTCGTGCGCAGGCCATCGGCCATGGTGCGTCCGGTCTGCTCGGCAGTCCACGACACGAGCGACCCCGACTCGAGCGAGGCCTTCGCATCGGCCGCGAGCTCCGGCTCGACCC
>JACCWY010000120.1 GCA_013697395.1 Chloroflexota bacterium
ACGACGTCGTCGAGCCGGAGGTTCTCACAGCCCGAGCCGTAAACGGCGCCGAACCAGATGACCACCTCGGACTCGAAATCGACCGGCGGAGGCTCACCGGGCAGACCGACATCGGTCCAGAGCGTCTCGTAGGAAGCCTGGTCGCTGGCGATGCCGGTGCGGTAGGACTGACCGACGCCCCGCTCGGCGGCGAGGAGGCGCCATCCGTTTCCCTGCTGAGGCTGGGGTCCTGCGGCCGGCACATCCGCCGGATCCGCACCCTCGATGCAGATCGGCTGACCCGCGAAGCGCTCCTCGACGGCGGCGATGCGCTCTTCCTCGAGGACGCCGATCCCGATCACGACCACGCCCTGGGTGACCGAGGTCGAAGAGCTGACCGGGAAGCGGGGACCGAGTTCCTCGGGCACCCGGCGCTCGAGATCCTCCAACCCGGCGATCGTCCAGTCGACCCCGACCGCGACCGCCCCGACATCGGGGAACAGCTCCTGCAGCTCCGCCTGGCGAGCCTCGGCGTCGACGCTGAATGCGACGGTGATCCAACCGAGATGATCCCGATCGATCCAGATCTCCTCGAAGCCGGGCTTGCCAGCGGCCCAAGCCCGGATCTCCTCCGTCGGCTGCTCGTTGGCGACGTAGATCGGCGAATCGCGGTACCACTCGGCGGGGGCGCTGATGCGCGAGAGGTCTTCGCAGCGAGGGATCGAGCCCTCGGCGACAGACGTCGTCGGTGATGCCGACGCATCGGCTCCCGGCGAACCGTCTCCCCGCGCCAGGCCGAGCCAGAGACCGGCGGCCGCGATCGCGACGATCAGGACCGCGATGCCCCCGATCGCGGGTCCAGGCAGCACGGTGGTGAGCACCATCCGTCGTGGCATCCCCGGACGGCGCGCCTGGCGAGAGACCCGGTCCCACTCGGCGATGATCCGATCAGCACGCGAGCGGTCCATCACGCAACCTCCAGCTTTTCGCGGGCTCGGCTGACCGCCGCCCGCAGCGCTCCCGCGGACGTCCCGAGCATCACCGCGGCATCGGTGTAGGAAACGCCCTCGACTGCCGTCAGGACGAGGGCGGTCCGTTCGAGCGGCGACAGGCTGGCCATCGCTCCCTGCACGTCCAGCCACCGGTCCCGTTCGGCCATGTCGAGGCTCGTCGACGTCGGACTGTTGAGGACGCGCCGCCGGAGCGCCCGAAAGCGGTCGGTCGCAAGGCGTCGGGTCGTGACCAGCAGCCAGGCGAGCAGCGGACGCTCCCAGTCGATCCTCGTCCGGCTGTTCCAGAGGCGCAGGTACGACTCCTGCGCGAGGTCTTCGGCCGCCGCCCAGTCGTTCGTCCACGCCAGCGCGAACCGGAACACGGCGTGCCAGTGCTCCTCGTAGGCGCGTTGGTACGCGATCTCGATCGACGGGGCCAAGGCGATGTTCTCCGTGGTCACAACCCTATACACGCGCCGGGGCAGGAAAACGCACGGTCCAACCGTGAGTCAGCGTGCGGCCTAATCGCCCGGCGGCGGTCCACCAAGCCCATCTTGTTCGCAACGCGCGAAACATAAGGCGGTCGCGGGTGCATGGTGTCGAATGCCAGGTTCGTTGACGCCATCGCAACCGTGCTGAGGTGTGACCGTCGACTCGAGCGAGGCAGAACCGAGTCGGCGTGCCAGATACAGCAGGGGATCATAAGTCACCTCTTCGATGCGCTGTGCTTCCCCGAGTGGGACCCACGCACGAATCGGGTGACTTATAGGCTCTATCGGCGCCGAATCCAAGAGCACATAACTCCGATCGAGCACATACCTGACGTGACCGATTCTTGCCACGTTTCCGGCCCTCGGTTCGGCGGGGAGCTATGGTGAGAGTCACCCTGCAGCCCCGTCCCACGGGTAATCCGCTGATGGGAGCCGCGCCAACATGCACGACATGGCTCCGGAGGAGATCGACGAGCTGCTGGCCGCGCTCGGGCCGGTCCCAGAGCTGCGCTTACAGACCGAGGCAATCGTCCTCGCCGATATCGTCAAGGGGTCCACATCCGACCACGACGCCCGGCTCCCATTTGGCGATTGCGCGCTTATGTATGCCACCCAATACCTTCAGGTTTCGGTCGATCACCTGTCCGCCTGGAGGGCCCTGTTCTCCGACGCGAAGTACGCACCTTCGTTTGCGCAGATGACTCTGCTCAGGAGCGCGATTGAGACGGCAGCCCGTGCGCGGTGGCTAGTCGACGCGGGTCAGGCGCCTGCGGAGCGTGCTCACCGAGGGGCGTTGTGCCAACTCGAATCGGCGATCGAGGTCCGCAAGTTCGTCGAAACGGACGCGGGTAACGAGATGCTGCCCCGTGTTCGAATTCGCGAACGGGCACTCAAGAAGGTCATGGCGCGCCACGGCTACGCTGCAGGTCGACTCAACTCGGTCGACATCGCGGAGAAGTATGGTCTGGGCGCTTGGGCGTGGCGGTACACGAGCGGATACGCCCACGCACGCGAATGGGCCATTACCTCCGGCACGCATGGCGAGGTCGTTTACGGCATCCGACCGGGTCAACGCCGCGTCAATACGTCGGCGACGCCGCGAACCGTCATCGACCTGACAAAGCTCACCGCGGGCTTGGCTATACAGGCCCACAACGAGATCGTCGCTTATGCCGGCGGCTACGCATACGCCCCTGGCTAGATCCCATAGGGTCTTGTCAAACCTCGACCCTCCAGTTG
>JACCWY010000130.1 GCA_013697395.1 Chloroflexota bacterium
TAAAGGTCGGGACGGCCCGGCCACTTGGAGAAATACGTCTCCACGTAACGCGCGTCGTCGCCCCAGATGGTGCGCAGCATCGACGGCCACGGCTTGGTGAGCGCGAGCAGACCGCCGCCGACGGGAATCGGCTTCGCATTGGAGTCGAGCAGCTCGGCGGTGTAACCGGGAAGAGCTGTTGTCGCGCTTCCCGGTTTCGTAGCGGTGTAACCGGGGAGCGGCGAGATCACGATCGCCCCTGTCTCGGTCTGCCACCAGGTGTCGACGATCGGGCAGCGATTGCCGCCGATGTGCTGGCGATACCACATCCAGGCTTCCGGATTGATCGGCTCGCCGACCGATCCGAGGAGCCTCAGGCGGGAAAGGTCGTGTATGGCCGGATACTGGGCACCCCACTTCATGAATGCGCGAATCGCCGTCGGCGCGGTGTAGAGAATCGTCACCTTGTGGCGCTCGCAGATGTCCCAGAAGCGGTCCTTGTCCGGGTTGTCAGGAGCGCCCTCGTACATCACGCACGAAGCGCCGTTCGCGAGCGGTCCGTAGACGAGGTATGAATGGCCGGTCACCCAGCCGACGTCCGCCGTGCACCAGAAGATGTCGTCGTCCTTCAGGTCAAATACATACCTGCTCGTCATCGCAACGCAGGTCATGTAGCCGCCAGTCGTGTGAACGATGCCTTTTGGTTTTCCGGTTGTTCCCGAGGTGTAGAGGATGAACAGAACATCCTCCGCGTCCATCGCCTCGGGCTCGCACTCCGTGTCGGCATTCTCGACTAGCTCGTGATACCAGACATCCCGTCCGGCTGTCATTGCAGCCTCGATCTTCGACCCCGCTGACCCAGGACCAGCGACGCGATCCCGCTTCACGACCACAACCTTCTGAATCGACGGCGTATCCTCGAGCGCCTGGTCTGCATTCTTCTTGAGAGGAACGATCTGTCCGCGGCGGAATCCTCCATCGGCCGTGATGAGCACCTTGCACTCGGAATCGTTGACTCGGTCGCGCAGCGAGTCAGGCGAGAATCCGCCAAACACGACTGAATGGATTGCGCCCAGACGCGCGCAGGCGAGCATCGAGATCGCTGCTTCGGGAATCATCGGCAGGTATATCGCGACCCTGTCGCCTTTTCGGACCCCCAGTGACTTGAGCCCGTTCGCGAGGCGGTTCACTGCGGCGTACAGGGCGGCGTAGGTCAGCGTTCGTTCGTCGCCGGGCTCGCCCTCCCATATGAGGGCTGCCGTGTGTTTTCGCTGGCCCTTCGCATGTCGATCGACGCAGTTGACGGACGCGTTGATCTTTCCGCCGGTGAACCACTGGGCGTGCGGCGGCTTCCAGTCGAGCACATTGTCCCACGGCTTGCTCCACTCGAGCTCGCGGGCGCGCGCCGCCCAGAATCCTTCCAGATCGCGTGCGGCTTCCTCGTAGATCGAGGGCGAGGATAAGAGCGCCTCGGCGCGAAACTCGTCGGGCGGAGGGAACTTGCGGTTTTCCTGAAGCAGGACGTCGATGTCAGTCATTTTGCGGGGTGTGGTTCTCCTCGCGCGAACGTTATCCCGTTTTGCACGGCACGCGCCAGTGTGTCACCTTTCGGACTCATGCAAACCGCAAATGGCGCGGTGGTCGCCACCGAAAGCCTGAGCCGCTCGTTCGGAACGCGACGGGCGGTCGACGGGGTGACGCTGTCCGTCGGCAGTGGCGAAGTGCTGGCGGTCTTCGGCCCCAACGGAGCGGGCAAGACAACGCTGCTCCGGATGCTCGGCGGACTTCTTCGTCCTACTTCAGGCAAGGCGCGAATTGGCGATGCGGTCCTGCCCGGCGGGTCCGAGGCGAGGCGAAGGATCGGAGTGATCTCGCACCAGAGCCTGCTCTATGATGCGCTGACGGCTCGCGAAAACGTCGAGTTCGCAGCGCGCCTCTATCGAGTCAAGGATGCGGCTGCGAAATCGACCGAGGCGCTCGAGCGGATGCGCATCCTCGATCGGGCGGACACTCCGGTGCGCGCACTGAGTCGCGGATTGAGGCAGCGGGTGTCGGTGGCCCGCGCAATCGTGCACTCGCCGACGGTCGTGCTGGCTGACGAGCCATTCACGGGGCTCGACGTTGCCGGCGCAAAGGCATTGGCGGCATTGCTCACCGGTCTTCGCGATGCGGGTGCCGCGCTCATCCTCGTCACTCACAACATCGAGGAAGGGCTGGGCCTGGCAACTCACGCCGCGATCATGGATCGTGGCAAGCTGGTCCGCGAAGCGCTGCGAAGCGACATAGAGCCGTCAAGTTTCGCGCGCGAGTACCGCGAGCTGGTTGCCGCGAATGGCTGACAT
>JACCWY010000146.1 GCA_013697395.1 Chloroflexota bacterium
TCCGAGTCGTAGGCCAGGCCGCGGTTCATGAGCAGGGCGCCCAGGTTGGCGTAGCCGAGACCGATCGGCCTGAAGTCGCGCGAGTTCTCGCCGATGCGCGGCGTAGGGTAGCTCGCGTTGTCGACGATGATCTCCTGCGCGGTGAACACGATCCGCACCGCGTGCTTGTAGCCCTCGATGTCGAACTCGCCGTCGTCCTTGACGAACTTCATCAGGTTCAGCGATGCGAGATTGCACGCCGAATCATCCAAAAACATGTATTCCGAGCAGTTATGAACACTGATTCCGTTAGCGACGAAGTGATTCGTTGTGGATTCCGTGAGATCGAAGACATCGGCGTCGCCGAGCGGCTCGATCGAGCGGAAGTCGTCGACCAGTTCGTCGCTGTAGGTGGAGATGGTCGAGTTCAGCAGCCGCAGCGCCTTGACCTTCGGGCTCTCAGGTGCAAAGCCGATCTCGTCTTCGAAGCGGACCCGCGATGCGCGGGTGATCCGCAGCGAATGCATCTGCTTGACGGCGTACTCCTTCATGCCGCCCTTGCCATCCGGCAAGAGCTTGCTCAGCTTGCCGCTGATCCGGTTCTCGTAGAGGTGTGACTTGATGCCGAAGCCGAGCAGCATGCGCTGGACCTGGACGAGGAGGTCGAGCGACGTCGAGTCAAGGCCGACCGCCTGCGTTCGGTCCTTGCTGTTGAGCACGGTTCCGTCGGCAGTGAAGAGACCGCGAAGGAGCGCCGCCTGGCTCGATCGGTCGAGGCCGTAGACCTCATCGGTGAAGCGCTTGCCGTCCGAGCCCTTGTCAAGAACGGCGTGCTTGGTGAACTGGTCGATAACGACCTTCGAGCCGAACGAGACGCGGGTGCCGGTCGCCGAGCGGCTGACGTGGACCGGGCCAGGCTGGCCGGCCATCCCGACCGCCCGGAGCATCTGCTTCTGATGGTTGACCTCCTTGGCCACCATCTCCAGGACACCGAACTCGTTGTCGTGCATGGTGATAATGACCATTTCGGTCCTGTTGGCGCCCTTCGCCAAGCAACCATCGCCCACGGCGAGGCCGATCGACTCGGCCAGCTGTGGCGACAGCTGGCTCCGGCCGAAACCGGGAGCGTTGAGGAAGATGCGATCCTCGCGGGTGAGATCCTTGACGGCAACGTCGCCGCGCTGGGTGGCGACCAGGTGGTCCTCGGTGATCCGCACGCGATAGCCGGAACGGGTCTTCAGCTCGAAGACGGGCTTCGTGCCGGTCGGGAAGATGCGGTCGACGGGGTGCGGCTGACCATCGGCGCCGATGACGTTGGCGCGCTTGCCGACCAGGCTGTCGATCCGGCGCCAGCCCTCATCGGTCGCCACCAGGGTATCGCCAGTGACACAGGGGTTCGAGGCGTTGATCGGCGCCGTGTTGGCAGACGTGTGCCATCGGTTGATGTTGTCGTGGTACTGGATCCCCGGGTCGCCGCAGACCCAGGCGGCCTCCGCCATCTTGTTCATCAGGTAGCGGGCCTTGACCGTCTCGATCGGCTCGCCGCTGGTGACGGCGTGCGTGGTCCAGTCCTCGTCTGACTCGACTGCCTCCATGAAGGCATCGGTGACGCGCACGGAGTTGTTCGAGTTCTGGAAGAAGACCGATGCGTACGCCTCGCCGCCGTTGAAGTTCCCGTCGTACCCGGCGTCGATCAGCGCCCAGGCCTTCTTCTCCTCCTCGAGCTTGCAGTCGATGAACTGCTCGACGTCGGGATGGCCCACGTTGAGGATGACCATCTTCGCGGCCCTGCGGGTCTTGCCACCGGACTTGATGACGCCGGCGAAGGCGTCGAAGCCCTTCATGAAGGAGACGGGGCCGCTGGCCTCGCCGCCGCCTCTGAGGGTTTCCTTGCTCGACCGAATCGTTGAAAGGTTGGAGCCGGCGCCCGAGCCGAACTTGAAGAGCATGCCCTCGGTCTTGGCCAGGGTGAGGATGGACTCCATCGTGTCGTCGACGGAGTTGATGAAGCAGGCGCTGCACTGCGGGTGCGCGTCGATGCCCACGTTGAACCAGACGGGGCTGTTGAAGGCGGCACGCTGCTTGAGGAGGATGTCCTTCAGCTCGTTGCGGAAGGCCTCGGCGTCCTCATCGGTCGCGAAGTAGGCGTCCTTGATGCCCCAGTCGGCGATCGTATCGGCGACGCGGTCGATCATCTGCTTGACGGAGCGCTCCCGCTCCGGCGTGCCGAGGTGGCCGCGGAAGTACTTGCTGGCCACGACGTTGGTGGCGAGGGCGCTCCAGGACTTCGGGAACTCGAGGTCCTTCTGCTCGAACACGGTCTTCCCATGCTCGTTGGTGATGGCGGCCTCGCGCAGGTCCCACTCGACCGTGTCATACGGGTGGACGTCCGGGCGCGTGTATCGGCGCTCGATGCTGAGGCCCTGCCAACTCGCCTTCTGGCCCTCCGTCAGCTGGACGTAGCCCTTCCCCTTCTTCCCGTGCCCGTTCCCATGGCCG
>JACCWY010000166.1 GCA_013697395.1 Chloroflexota bacterium
CCGTCGTGCGGCCGGAACCTTCAGCCGCTAGGTCCGCCTCCCGCTAGACGCGGTGGCTGAACTCCTCCGCCGGCTTCTCCGGGTCGACGTTCGTCTTGACGCCCATCACCGCGTCGGCCTCGGCGTCGCTGTCCACGTTGAGCGGCGCGCCCTCCGTGCGGGGGCCCTCGGTCGGTGGCTCCGACCAGTCGCCCTGCTCCACCGCCTCGGCGGTCAGGGAGATCCCGATCTCCTTGAGCTCGGGTCGCACGTGCGCAAGCGTCGCCGCCGGCAGGTACCGGTGCGAGGCGTTGATGAGACCCGACTTGACGAGGATGTAGCGGTCCGTCGTCTCCTCGACCGATCCGATGCCCTGCCCGTCGGCCGTCTTGACGCTCCAGCCGCTCTCGATGCCGTGAATGTCGTTCTCGCTCATGCTGCTCCTGCCAGCACGTCGCGTGCCCGGTCGGCGATGATCCACCCGTGACCGAGCAGCCCGGCCTCCGCATCCGGCTAGCCGATCCGGACCGCGACGCAACGCCCGTCGCCGCCATCTACCGGCCGGCGGTTGAGTCGTCGATCGTATCGTTCGAGGAGGTGGCGCCAGCTCCCGACGAGATGGCGGCGCGGATCCGCGCCACGCTGGCTCGCACCCCGTGGCTGGTGGCGGAGGAGGCCAACGAGGTCGTCGGGTACGCCTACGCGGGACAGCATCGCGAGCGAGCCGGGTATCGGTGGTCCGTCGACGTGTCGGCCTACGTTCATCCGGACCGCCACCGGCGGGGGATCGGGCGGCAGCTGTACGGCGTGCTGGTGCCGACGTTGCGCCGCCAGGGCTTCGTGAACGCCTACGCCGGCATCGCCCTCCCGAATCCGGCGAGCGTTGCGCTGCACACCTCGATCGGGATGCGACGCATCGGCATCTACCAGCGCGTCGGTTACAAGTTCGGCGCCTGGCACGACGTGGCCTGGTTCGGCATGCGCCTGTCACACCCGGCCGAGCCGCCGGCCGAGCCGATTCCGCTTCCCGCGCTCGGGGCTTGACTCTCGACCCGCGCGAGGGTCCATCCTCCGGCCGTAGCCTCCGCTCGAGGACCGATGTGCCAACTCCATTGGCCTTGCGACGGACGAACGGCGCGGGGAGCCGCCATAGGGCGCCGATATCGCCCTTCCTCCGTCGGAGTGCCAACTGGACTGGCGGAACAGCCGCGAACGGGTGACGGTCGTCCATTCCTCCGTCACAGGGCCAACTGGGTTGGCATTCGCGCGCGCCGGCGTCGCGACCCGACCGTCCCGTGGACGCGGCGCCGGCATCGGCCTAGGCTGCAGCAAGCATGAGCACCTTCCGCTACTCCCGATGGGACGGCAGCCAGCAGCTGCCTCCATTCGACGCGGATGACGTGCTGGATGCGCTCTCCGACGACATCCTGGCCGAGGGCGACGTGCGACGCGCCCTCCAGCGGCTGATGCAACGCGGGCTGCGAGGGACGCGTGGCGGCGACATCCCCGGGCTGCGCACGATCATGGAGCGGTTGCGAGCCCAGCGGCAGGCCGAGCTGGTACAGGCGAACCTCGACGGGGTGCTGGACGACATCGGCCGGCGGCTGGACGACATCCTCCAGCAGGAGCGGCAGGGCATCGCCGAGCGGGTGCGCGTATCCGAGCAGCGCGCGCTCGATGCGCCGCCCGGCGAGGAGCAGGACGCGGCGCGCATGGCCGAAACCGTGACGCGGCGGACGGCACGCCAGCGCGAATTCCGCCTCGACGCCCTGCCGGAGGGCCTGGCCGGCCGGCTCCACGGCCTGCAGGACTACGAGTTCATGGACGACGGCGCGCGCGACGCGTTCACCCAGCTCAACGACGAGCTGCGGCAGCAGATGCTCCAGACCTACTTCCAGGGGCTGAAGGAGGGCGTCGAACGCGTCACCCCCGAGGACCTCACCGGCATCCGCGACATGGTCCGGGACCTCAACGCGCTCCTCGAGAAGCACGCCACCGGGGCCGACACGACTGACGACTTCGCGCAGTTCATGGCGAGCCACGGGCACTACTTTCCGCCGGACATCGGCAGCGTCGACGACCTCATCGCGCATCTGCATCGGCAGGCCTCGCAGATGGCGTCACTGCTGAACTCGATGTCGCCGGAGATGCGCGACGAGCTGCGCGGCCTGATGGACGATCTGCTGCGCGACGATCGCCTGCGGATCGACATGGCGCGCCTGGCAGGGAACCTCCAGGCCGCCCGACCCGACCTCCCCTACGGCGAGCCGTACCCGTTCGAGGGCGACGAGCCGATGGGCCTGGCCGATGCGCTGGCCGCCATCGACCGCCAGCAGCAGTACGACAGCATGGAGGAGGCGCTCACCGCCGCTCGTGACCCGGACGCCCTCGAGCGGGTCGACGCCGATGCCCTGCGCGACCTCGCCGGCGACGACGCCATCGACGATCTCGACCAGCTGCGCGAGCTGACGCGGGCGCTCACCGACGCGGGCTACCTCGACCGCGACGCCGGCCACCTGGAGCTGACCCCGCGGGCCGCGCGCAAGCTCGGCATGCGTGCCCTGACCGACATCTTCAGCCGCCTGCGCCGCGAGGGCTTCGGCGGCCACGCCATCCCGCGCCCCGGTCGGGGCGGCGAGCCGACCGACGAGACGAAGCCCTACGAGTTCGGCGACGCGTTCGCCGTCGACATCAACCGCACCCTGTTCAACGCCATGGCACGCGGCGGGCCGGGAACCCCGGTCCTCATCGGCCCGCAGGACTTCGAGGTCTCGCGAACCGAGGAGACGACGGTCTCCTCCACGGTGCTGCTGCTCGACATGAGCCGATCGATGCTGCTGCGCGGCTGCTCATCGGCCGCCAAGCGGGTGGCCATGGCGCTCCACACGCTGATCCACACGAAGTACCCGCGCGATCGGCTGTACGTCGTGGGCTTCGCGTACTACGCGCGCCAGCTGAAGCCCGAGTCGATTCCGACGCTCAGCCCGTACGAGTTCGAATACGGGACGAACCTGCAGCACGCCTTGATGATCGCGCGCCAGCTGCTCGGACGCGGCGGTGGCGGCAACAAGGAGGTCGTCGTCATCACCGACGGCGAGCCGACGGCGCACATCGACAACGGACAGGTCGAGTTCGCCTATCCGCCCACCCTGCGCACCGTCCAGTCCACGCTGCGCGAGGTGGGCCGGTGCACCCGCGAGGGCATCGTCATCAACACGTTCATGCTCGAGCGGTCCCGCTACCTGTCCGAGTTCGTCGACCTCATGTCACGCATCAACCGCGGGCGCGCCTTCTATGTCGAGCCGGAGCACCTCGGCGAGTACGTCCTGGTCGACTACGTGAACAAGAAGACGAAGCGGGTGGCCTGAGCCGGCGGCCCGGCCCCATCAGAGCATGCATGTGCTGTTGTGCAGCACGACCGCACGACGGCACGGGCGCACAGGCGACCGATGACTAGCGTCCGGCCCTGGCGTCGCGCTCGTTGCCAGGCTTGAAGTTGCCGGTGACCCGGGCCATCAGCTGCTGCGCCGCCATGCCGTCGGCGCCACTCATCCGGGTGGCGAACCGCTCGGCGGCTTTGCCACGCAGCAGGGTGACCGGCGCGTCGTGGTAGCGCACAACGATTGAGCCATCGGAGCGCGAAACGTAGCTGAAGGGCTCGTCGGCGAGGGAGTCCGAGGGCGACATCTCGCGAACGATACGCTCCGGGTCCAGCCGGCTGGCACAATCCGACGATGACGAGGCCGATCAAGGTCGGTGTTCAGCTTCCCGAGGTGGAGCGCGAGGTGCGCTGGGCGGAGCTGCGCGAAATGGCGGAGCTCGCGGAGCGCATCGGCCTCGACTCGATCTGGGTCGGCGACCATCTCCTGTACCGCGACGATGGCAAGCCCGCGCGCGGACCATGGGAAGTGTGGTCCATCCTGGCCGCGTTGGCCGCGGTCACCGAGCGGGTCGAGATCGGCCCGCTGGTTGCGTCGACCAGCTTCCACAACCCGGCCATGCTGGCCAAGAAGGCTGCCACCATCGACGAGATCAGCGGCGGCCGCCTCATCCTCGGCCTGGGAGCGGGGTGGAACCGACCCGACTACGATGCGTTCGGCTTCCCGTATGACCATCGGGTCAGCCGGTTCGAGGAGGCCTTCACGATCATCCGAGAGCTCCTCGCCACGGGCCGGTCCGACTTCCACGGGACGTATTACGCCCTCGACCGCGGCGAGCTGCTGCCGCGAGGGCCGAGGGCGGCAGGACCGCCGCTGCTGATCGGGTCGACCGGCGAGAGGATGCTCGCGATCACCCTGCCGCACGTGGCGGCCTGGAACGCGTGGGGGCCCTCGTTCGGCAACAGCCTGGAGAGCTACCTGCCGCTGCGCAGCCGGGTCGACGAGGCCTGCCGCAGCGCCGTTCGTGACCCGCAAGATGTCGAGCGGACGCTGGCCCTCGTCGTCGCATTCGCCGGCGCGCTGGGTCGCGGGTCCGCCATCGCGGAGGAGCCGTTCGAGCCGATCTCCGGCGACGCGGCGACCCTGGCTCCGACCCTGCGAGCCTTCGCAGATGCCGGCGTGAGCCATGTCCAGCTCGTGCTCGACCCGATCACCGTCGAGAGCATCGCGGCCCTCGAGCCGACCCTCGCCGCGCTCGACGGCTGATACCATCGGCCGCATGGACCCGAGCGCCGACGCAGGCCCGCTGCCCATGCGGATCGGTCGCTCCGGACGCCTCGAGGCGGCGGCGCTGGAGGTGGCCGGCGACCATGCGATCCTCGTCCAGGAGACCGACGCCGAGGGCCGGCGCCGCGTGTTGCTGACGACCGACAAGCTCGCGACCGGCGAGCGGCTCGTGGTCATGCCGCTCGACGACGATGTCGAGGTTCGCGTTGACGGCGACGCCCTGGCGGTGTGGCTCGGCAGCGGCGTGCTCGGTGAGGTGCCCCGAGAGCAGATCGCGCTGAGCGAAGTCAAGGTGCCGCCGTGGGCGAGCATCGTCGGCGGCACCCTCCTGATCGTCGTCCTCGCGTTCGCCGTCATCGGCTCGGCGGTCGTCTTCACCTGGCTGTCGAGGCTCTTCGCATGACCGATGAGCACATCGGACTCTCGCCCCGCCCAGGCGATATGCAGGTCCCGAGCACGGGGCTGGCCGCGATGCGCATCGGCCTCGAATTCGGCGGTGCCGCCGACTTCGTCGACTCGCTCGAGCGCGCGATCGCGCGGGGCGGCGAGCAGGGAGTCACGCTCGTGGCGGCGCTGGACCGCGGTGACATTTCGATGCACCTGCCGCGCACCGACGGGCCGTGCTGGAACTCGGTGCCCCTCTTCCACCTGCACCGCGGCGAGCACCCGAACGACGAGGATTGGGCGACGACGAGCGGCATCCTCGAGAAGCTCGAGCGGTACCGGTAGCGCGGGCGCCCATGCGGATCTACGTCTCGGTCGACATGGAGGGCCTCGCCGGCATCGCGCACCCGCACCAGGTCGTGTTCGCACCGGGAGGGCCTGACCGCACCGACTATGACCGCAGCCGCGGGCTCATGGCGGCGGAGGCGAACGCGGCGGTCGAGGCCGCCCTCGCGCATGGAGCGCGCGAGGTGGTCGTGAACGACAGCCACTGGCAGATGCGAAACCTGCGGGCGGAGGACCTGCACGACGAGGCGCGGCTCGTCATCGGCGACAAGCCGCTCAGCATGACGCAGGGGGTGGGGGAGGCGCCCGACGGTGCCTTCGACGGCGCGGCGTTCATCGGCTACCACGCCGGTGCCGGGCACCCGACCGGGGTAATCGCCCACACGTACTCGTCGGTCACCGTGCTCGAGATCCGGGTCAACGGCGTGGCGCACAACGAGGCCGGCCTGAACGCCATCCGCCTGGGGTACCACGGCGTGCCGGTCATCCTGGTGGCCGGCGACGACGCGCTGGCCGGCGAGGTTGCCGCGCTCCTGCCGTGGGCCGAGCGGGTCGTCGTCAAACGAGGGCTCGGCACGAACGTGGCCGACTCCCTGTCGCCGGCCGCCGCTCGGGCAGCGATCCGCGAGGGCATGGAACGGGCGCTGGCCCGGATCGGCGAGATGCGGCTCTACGAGCCGAATCCACCGCTGGGCGGCCAGATCGACTTCCGCACGCCGGCCATGGCCGACTACGCATGCGTGCTGCCCGGGACCGATCGGCTCGGACCACGAACGGTCGGCTTCAGGGCCGATGACGGGGACGCCCTGTATCGGACCTGTCTCGCCCTCACGCGGCTCGCCACGATCCCGGCGGCCTGAGGCAGGACCGATGGACGACGCCGAGCGCAGTCGCCTGCGCACGCTCATGGGTCACTTCGCAACGGGGGTGACGGTCGTGGCCGCGCGCCATGGGCCGCTGCTGGCCGGCATGACGGCCAACGCCATCGCGACGATCAGCATCGACCCGCCCATCCTGATGGCAAGCATCGCGCGCAAGGCGGAGACGCACGTCGCCATCGTAGGCAGCCATGCGTTCGCCGCCAGCGTCCTGGCCGACGACCAGCAGGAGCTGGCCGAGTGCTTCGCGAAGCGCACGACCGCGGCCAAGCTGACGGGCTTCTGTGGCGCCGAATGGCACGAGGCCGAGACCGGCTCGCCGATCCTGGAGAGCGCGCTGGCCTACTTCGACTGCCGGCTCACCGCGCGTCATGACGGTGGCGACCACACCATCTTCCTCGGGGAGATCGTGGCGGCCAGCTACCGCACCGACGCCGCCCCGCTGCTGTGGTACGGATCGCAGTACCGCCGCCTGGCGGACGCTCCGGCATGAGCGAGCTCGACCGCTGACGCCGAGCGCGGATCACTCGCCGCGGGCGCGACTCCGATCCCCGAGGATCTGGCGCGCCGCCAGGCGACCCGGCGCACCCATCACGCAGCCGCCCGGGTGGGTGCCCGAGCCGCACTGGTAGTAGCCGGCGATCGGGGTCCGGTACTGGGACCAGCCGGGCGCCGGGCGGAAGAAGAACATCTGCGGCGCCAGGAACTCGCCGGCGAAGATGTTCCCCTCCGACAGGCCGATGGTGCGCTCGATGTCGAGCGGGGTCTGCACCTCGCGGTGCAGGACGAGGTCCCCGAAGCCGGGGAAGAAGCGCTCCAGGGTCGCCTGCACGCGGTCGGCCATCGGCTCGCGCTCGGCATCCCAGCCGCTCGCGCGCAGCTCGTACGGCGTGTACTGGACGAAGCAGGACAGGACGTGCTTGCCGGGCGGCGCCATATCCGGGTCGATGGTCGACTGGATGGCACAGTCGATGTAGGGATGGTCGCTGTACCTGCCGTACTTGGCGTCGTCGAAGGCGTGCTCCAGGTAGTCGATTGACGGCCCAATGTTCATGAAGCCGCGGTACAGGTCCGGCCGGGTGCCGAGGACCGGGTGTGCCGGCAGCCCGTCGAGGGCGAAGTTTACCTTGGAGCTGACCCCTTGGAACTTGAGGCGGCGGATGTCTTCGACCAGGTCGTCCGGCATCTCACGCGGGTCAACAAGCTCGAGGAACGTGCGCCGCGGGTCGAGCGCGCTGACCACCACGTCGGCGCCGATCTCGGTCCCGTCCGCCAGCGCCACGCCCGTCGCCTCGCCGTCGCGGGTGAGCACGCGCTCGACGGGCGACTCGGTCCGGATCTCGGCGCCGAACGCTTCCGCCGCGCGGGCCAGGACCTGCGTGAAGCCGCCGTTTCCGCCCTTGTGGAAGGCCCAGGTGCCGTAGTCCCCGTCGTGCTCGCCCAAGGAGTGGAAGAGCAGCACCAGCCCGGATCCCTGCGAGCGGGGCCCGACCTTGGAGCCGATGATCGACGACGAGGCCAGGTAGCCCTTCAGCAGCGTCGAATCGAAGTAGTCGTCGAGGAAGTCGGCGGCGCTGCCGGTGAGCAGCCGCACGGCGTTGTGGAGCGTGCGCTTGTCGAGGCTGCGCAGCCGCGAGCCGAGGGCGGCCAGCGCGACCAGCTCCTCCGGGTCGTCGCTGAAGATGTCGGGCGGGACGGTGTCGAGCAGTGGCCTGATCGCCTGGCGCACGCGGTCGAGGTCGTGGCCGTACTGCTCGTAACCGTCGGCGTCGTGCGGCGAGAGGCGGGCGATCTCGCGCAGGGTCTCGTCACGGTCGCGGTTGAAGAGCAGGTACTCGCCGTCCTCGCCCGGCGCGAAGCGGGTCGACATCAGCAGCGGCAGGAAGCCGTGCTTCGTCAGCTCGAGCTCCTGGATGATCTGCGGCCGCAGCAGGGAGAGGGCGTAGCTGAACGTCGTGAACCAGTAGCCCGGATGCAGCTCCTCGGTGATCGCCGCGCCGCCGACAAGGTGGCGGCGCTCCAGGACGAGCGTCCTCAGCCCGGCTCTGGCCAGGTAGGCACCGTTGACCAGGCCGTTGTGGCCGCCGCCGACCACGATCGCGTCGTATCGGTCCATGCTCATCGGTCCATCAGGCGGTCTTGCGCTCCGGGTTGTACAGGGGCAGCCGCGCGACGTGCGCCGCCACCTGCTCGTAGTGGTGGTCCACGGTGAACTCCAGGAAGACCCGACTGCCGGGCCTGGCGAGGTCGGGTCGCACCCGCGCGAGCGCGATGTGCTGCTGCAGTACCGGTGAGTACATGATGCTGGTTGCGTAGCCGACCCGCGACCGATCGGCGTCGTAGACCATCCAGTCGTCGTGAACCGGTCGATGGTCCTTGGGGGGAATCAGTCCCGCCTCGCTGTAGGCCCGCTCGTAGTCCTCCCAGTCGACCACCAGCCCCACCATCCGCCAGCGTAAGGTCTTATCGGCCCGCTCGCGCTCCAGCGCCCGGCGTCCGATGAAGGGCCGGTCGTCGTCCTCCAGCCCTTTGAACATCCAGGCCCAACCGAGCTCGAGTGGCGTGGACCGATGCGCGTCGTTGAACGCGAACCGGCTGGAATCGAAGTCCGCGCCCAGGAGCAGCAGGCCGGCTTCGATGCGCAGCATGTACAGGGCGCCCATGCCGTACGGCAGCACCCCGTACCCTTCGGCGGCATCCCAGACCGCATCCCAGGCCGTCGTCGCGTCCGGTGTGTCGACCCAGATCTCGTAGCCGAGGTCGCCGGTGTAACCGGTCCTGCTGACGGTCACGCCCCGCCCGCCGATGGTGCCCGTCGTGATCCCGAAGAAGGGCAGCTCGCTCACCGAGGGAACCAGACGCCTCAGCAGGTCGCGCGAGCGAGGCCCCTGTACGGCCAGCGTGCCGATGTCCAGGCTGACCTCCTCGATCGTGACGGCCAGGCGTCCGACGCGGTCGGCGAACCAGGCGAAGTTCGGCTCTGCTGCGGTCAGCAGGAACTCGTCGGGCGCGCGGTGCTGGATCACGCCGTCCTCGAGGACGAAGCCGCGCTCGTCCAGCCAGGTCGTGTACTGGGCGTTCCCGGGCGGGCAGCGCCGGATGTCGCGCGCCAGCATGCCGGACAGGAAGCGCTCGGCGTCAGGGCCGGCGATGCGGTACTTGTAGAGCGGCGAGGTGTCGAAGATGCCGGCGCTGTTGCGGACGGCGAAGTACTCGAACTTGTCCGACGCCTGGTAGCGGGTCACCACCACGTGTCCCGACCAGTGCTGCCACAGGCCAGTCTCGTTGAGCGCGCTGGTTCGTTCATGGAAGGGCGTGGTGCGGATCATCCGTGGAGAAGCTCGGCTCCGTTCGTCGAGGTGAGCGAGAGGATACCCGCTGGCGCAGGTCACCCCGGCCGCCCCTCGTCCCCGCTTTGATCTCGGTCCTGGCCGCCTACGCGGCGGAGCCGCCGGTCAGGCCGGCGGGGCCGTTGCCAGCTGCGTCTCGACCGCGGCCACGAGGTCGGCGAAGTCGAACGGTTTGCGGACGACGGGGGCGAGCGCGGACAGCCGATCTGCTTCCTCATCGTCGATTGCGGTCAGGAAGAGGACGGGGATATCGCGGTACTGCGGGCGCTCGCGCAGGGAGTGGAGGATGGTCGAGCCGAACTCGTCGGGCAGGCGCTGGTCGAGGACGAGCAGGTCAGGCGAGGAGCCGCCATCCACGAGCGCGACGTACAGCTCCTCCGCGTTGCCGAATCCACGCGCCTCGTAGCCGAGCTCGTTGAGCACTGCCAGCACCGCGGTGCGGATGAGCGGCTCGTCGTCGACGACCCAGATCTGCTGCGCCACCTGTCTCTCCTCCATCAAGCGCCGATGGCCGCCAATGAGTCGCCGATCACCGCCACGGCGAGATCCACCTCATCGTCGGTGGTCACGAGCGGGGGAATGATGCGGACGGCCTGTCCGTGGGTCCCGCAGCTCAAGAGCAGCACGTTTCTTGCCATCGCCTCCGCGAGGAGCGCCCTGGCGAGGTCCGGGCGTGGGGTGAGCCGATCGCCGTCGGCGAATTCGAGCGCCAGCATCAGGCCGCGGCCACGCACCTCGGCCACGGATCGATGGTCGGCGGCGCGCTCGCGCAGCGACGAGAGCATCCGCTCTCCGAGCCGGTGCGCTCGCTCCGCCAGCCGTTCCTCGTCGATCACGTCGAGGGTCGCCAGCGCGGCGGCGCAAGCCACCGCGTTCCCGCCGTAGGTGCCGCCGTGGGACCCGGGAGCCAGCTGGTCGAGGAGCGAGCGAGGGGCCAGGATGCCCGACAGCGGCAGGCCGGAGGCGATGCCCTTGGCCATGATCACGATGTCGGGCGACGCATCGGTCCATTCCGTCGCGAAAAACCGCCCGGTCCGGGCGTAGCCGGACTGCACCTCGTCGACGGCGAGAAGGATGCCGTGGCGGTCGGCCACCTCGCGCAGTGCGGGCAGGAAGCCGTCGGGCGGGATCACGTAGCCGCCCTCGCCGAGGACCGGCTCGACCACGAAGGCGGCCACGTCGTCCGGCGCGACCACGGTCGCGAACAGCTCGTCGATGGCAGCCATGGTGGCGTCCAGCGCGGCGTCCGCGCCGCCCATGCGCAAGGGGTATGGATAGGGTGCGAAGTGCACGCCTCCGACGAGCGGCTCGAAGTGCGCCCGGTACTTCACCGAGGAGCTGGTCAGCGACATCGCGCCATGCGTGCGGCCGTGGAAGCCGCCGCGGAAGCAGATGAAGGACGTCCGTCGCGTCGCGCGCTTGGCAAGCTTCATGGCCGCCTCGACCGCCTCGGCGCCGGAGTTGGAGAGGAAGAGACCGTAGGCCGTGTCGGCCCGCGGGTTCGGGTAGCGCTCGGGCAGCCGGCGGTGGAGCTCGAGCCCCGGCTGGTGGTACACGATGTTCTGCTGGAGGTGAATGCCTTGCCGCGCCTGCTCGACGATCGCGGCCACCACGCGGGGATGGGCGTGACCGGTGTTGGTGACGCCGATGCCGCAGGTGTAGTCGAGGTAGCGCTCCCCATCGGTCGTCTCGATCCACGAGCCGGATGCTCGCTCGACGACGAGATCGGTGTAGCGCGCCCACACCGGCGGGATGCCGGCACGGAGTGTGTCCCAATCGGTCAGAACGTCGGTGGCGTGATGATCCATGGTCGTAGGGTCTCCCAGCCGGCGTCATTGCGCCGGCGATATGGAAGGTAGCTCATCGCGCCGCACCCACGGCCCTCGCCTCCGTCGCGCGACGCTGGCTCCACAGCTGGACGGCGATGAAGACGATGGCGACCAGAAAGATGAGCGTGCCCAGGACGTTGACCTCGGGCGGGATGCCGACGCGGCTTGCGCCGAACACCCAAAGCGGGAAGGTAACCGTGCGGCCCGCATTGAACAGGGTGATGACGTAATCATCGATGGACAGGGCGAATGCAAGCAGGCCCGCGGCGAGGATGCCCGGGAAGATGAGCGGGAAGGTCACCCGCCAGAACGTCTCCCGTTCGTTCGCGTAGAGGTCCATTCCGGCGTCCTCGAGGGACCGGTTGAAGCCGACCAGCCGCGCTCGCACGGTGACGACCACGTAGCTGATGTTGAACATGACGTGAGCGACCAGGATCGTGAGGAAGCCGCGCGGGACCCCGATCGAGATCCACAGCGTGAGCAGCGACGTCCCCAGGATGATCTCGGGGGCGGTCATCGGGACGAAGATCAAGAGGTTCATGGCGCCGCGGCCGCGGAACTCGTACCTGGCCAGGGCGAGCGCGATCAGCGTGCCAAAGGCCGTCGCCAGCACCGTCGAAATGGCGGCAATCGCCAGGCTGGTGACCATCGGGCCGGTGATCTGCGGCCGGCCCCAGATGTCGAAGTAGTTCTCGACGGTGAAGCCCTGCCAGGTGATGTTCTGGCGGCCGGCTGGGTCATTGAAGCTGAAGATGATCATCACCGCGATCGGCGCAAACAGAAAGACGACCACCAGGGCGGTGAAGCCCAGGAGCAGAACTCGGGAGAGCCGCGTGTCGCCCATCAGGTCGTCAGTCGCTCGGTGCCCACGGCCCGGCTGTAGGCGGCCACCAGGATCGTGACCCCGATGACGAGGACGAAGGACAGCGCCGCCGCCGCCGGGTAGTCGTTTGCGTTGATGTACTTGAACTGGATGATGTTCCCGATCATCTGCACCTGGGGGCTGCCGGCGCCGATGACCTCGGCGTTGATGAAGTCGCCGATGGCGGGGATGAATGTCAGCAGCGAGCCCGCCACCACGCCCGGAAGGGAGAGCGTGAAGGTGATGCGCCAGAAGGCCTGGAGGCGGCTTGCGTACAGGTCCGTCGCCGCCTCGATTAGCCGGCGATCGATCTTCTCCAGCGCGACGTAGAGCGGGAGGATCATGAAGGGCAGGAAGTTGTAGGTCAGGCCGAAGATGACCGAGGCCGGGGTGGCCAGGAAGTGAAATGACTGATCGAGCATGCCCGCGTCCTTCAGCGTCCCGAACACGATCCCGTTGTCCGACAGGACCATCCGCCAGTTCAACGTGCGGATGACGAAGCTGACGAAGAACGGAAGGATGACGACGAAGAGAAGCGCGGTCTTCAGCCTTCCGCCATGGAAGGCGATGGTGTAGGCCATCGGATAGCCGATGAGCATCGCCAGCGCGGTGGTCGTCAACGCGTAGACGGCGGAGCGGACGAATTGCTCCCAGAATTCGCCGATCACCGCGGGATAGATCCCGAAATTCCACGTCAGCTGGTAGCCGGTGTCGAGCGACCCTTCCTGCAGCGACACGCTCAGCATGATCGCCATCGGGATGGCGAAGAAGACGAGCAGCCAGAGCCCTCCCGGCAGCAGGAGCAGGTAGGGCGTCAGCCGGCGGCGGCCCATGGCGGTCGTGGCTCGCCGGTCCTCAGGAACTCACTTCGAGCCAGAGGTCGTTCCATTCCGCCTCCTCTTCCTCGGTCAGCTGCTTGTCGTTGAACGTGTTCGCCAGCTGTTCCTCGGTCGGCACGACGGTGGGGGCAAGAATCTCGTTGTAGTCGGCGTCGTCCGTACTCCCCTCGTCGCGGTACGCCTGCGCCCGCGCGAGGATCTCTTCCTGGACACCGTCCACCGGGGTGAAGTACCCGATGTACTCCGACAGGGTGGTGGCCCCGTCCACGCCGTAGTAGTAGTTCAGCAGCTTGTGGGCTCCACCGATACGCGCTGCCCCCTTCGGGATGGCGAAGTTGTCGTTCCAGCGCATGCCGCCGTCGGCGGGCACGACGAACCGGACGTTCTCGTTGTCGTTGAGCTGCATCTGGGTGATGTCTCCCGACCACGCCACCGAGATCGCGAGGTCGCCGGCTGCCAGCGCGTCGTAGTACTCGTTGCCGTAATAGCCACGGAACTGGTTGCGCGCGTTTGCCTCGAGCAGCTTGTCACGCGCCCGCGTCACGTCGTCGACGGTCGCGTTCTCCGGCTCGACGCCCAGCGAGAGCAGGGTGAGCCCGAACATGTCCCGCATGTCGCTGAAGGCACCGGCCACCTCCGCGAAGGCAGGGTCGAGCAGGTCGTCGAAGGTCGTGATCTCTCGACCGGTAAGCTCCGGGTCGTAGGCGATGCCGGTGATGCCGCCCTGCCACCACAGGCTGTACTTGTTCTCTGGGTCGAACCACAGACCCTTGGCGTAGTCGGCCGCATTCGCCGTCCAATTCGGGAGCTGGCTATGGTCGAGCTCTTCGAGGAACCCAAGTCGCGCCATGCGTTCGATGACCCAGCCGCCGGGCGTGATGACGTCCCAGCCGGTTGGGTTCCCGGCCTGGAGGTCCTGGCGGATGGTCCCGAAGAAGTCGGCATTGTCCCCGATCGCCTCGGTGTAGTTGACCTCCACGCCGGTCTGCTCCGTGAAGGCGACGAGGCTCGGATAATTGCCATCGTCGTCGATGTCGATGTAGAGGGGCCAGTTCGCCCATTCGAGCGCTCCAGTGGCATCTGACGCTGCCGGTCCGCCCGGGGATGCCGCCGTCGACCCGCCCGGCCTGATGCCACAGGCGGCGAGGATGGACTGCAGCGTCAGCGTGGATCCGGCGATCAGCGCGCCGCGCCCGCTCTGCCGCAGGAAGCTGCGGCGCGACATCCGTCCCCTCGGGCCCAACGCACGGGCGATGGCACGCTCGATCCGGCCGTCATCAGGCATCGATCTCTCGCTCCTCTTGCTCACGGACTCCCGTTGAGGCCGGACCCCCGTCGCGGCCGATCACGAATGTGTGCTGCGGCTTCCAGGTCAGGCGCACGCGCTGGCCGTCGGCCAGCACCTCGCCGGCGCCGCTCGTCTCGAGGTTCTGGGCATAGACGATCAGCCGGTGCCCGTCCGCCGTCTCGACGAGGTACTGGGTGCTGACGCCGATGTACGAAGCGTCCAGGACCGTGCCCTCGATGGCGTTGGCCTCGCCGCCGGCCGCCGCCACCTCGCCGTCGGCAAGCGTCTGCACGCTCAGCTTCTCCGGCCGAATGCCGATGCGGACCTTCGTGGAATCGTCGCCCGTGCCCGCCGGAGCGCGAACGATGCTGCCGTCGACCAGGCGCAGGTCGGTCAGGCCGCCGCTGCGCCCCACGAACTCGGCGTCCAGCAGGTTGCTCACGCCCAGGAACCCCGCCACGAATTCCGTGGCCGGTCGCTCGTAGAGCTCTTCCGGGGCTCCGAGCTGCTCGATCCGTCCGGCTCGCATGACGGCGATGCGATCCGCCATCGTCATCGCCTCGTCCTGGTCGTGCGTGACGAAGATGAACGTGATCCCGATCTCGCTCTGGATGCGCTTGAGCTCCACCTGCATCTGCCGCCGCAGCTTGAGGTCGAGCGCGCCGAGAGGCTCGTCGAGCAGCAGCACCTGCGGGTTGTTCACCAGCGCGCGCGCCAGGGCGACCCGCTGCTGCTGCCCGCCGGAGAGCTGGCTCGGCCTGCGCTTCTCGTACCCCGGCAGGTCGACCAGCTTGAGCATGAAGGCGACCTGGTGACGCACTTCTCCCTCCGCCACCTTGCGCCGGCGCAGGCCGAACGCGATGTTCTCGTAGACGTCCAGGTGTGGGAACAGCGCGTAATTCTGGAAGACGGTGTTGACGTCGCGCTTGAACGGCGGCAGGTCCGTCACGTCGAGGCCCCGCAGCCAGATGCTGCCCTGCGTGGCCGCCTCGAAGCCGCCGATCATCCGGAGGGTCGTGGTCTTGCCACAGCCCGACGGGCCCAGGAGGGCGAAAAACGAGCCGCGCTCGATGTCGAGCGACAGGTCGTCGACGGCCGTGACCTCACCGAACCGCTTGGTCACTCCGTCGAGGCGGACATCAACCTCAGGCACGTTCGTCCACTCGTCCCAGCCTACAACCTGGCCACCGCAGGAATCGGAGTATAGAGACGTCCGCGGCCGTGCAACTTTGCAGCCGTCAGCCGCGTCATGAGGCTGTCGGCAACCAGACGGGGGAGACCACACACCGATGGCCAAGCTCAATCACCAGAAGCGGCAACGACCCCACCCCACTGTCATCCGTCGACGCCGCGCCAACCGTCAGCGCGCCGAAGAGCAGCGCAGCAGGCGCGACCTCGAACGCTGGCGACGGAGCGGCTGAGGCCGGATCCCATCACCGACCCCGACGACCCGACCGGAGACCCGGCCGGGTCGTTCGCTTGTTAGACTCGCACGGCCCCGAGCTCCTTCGAATTTCCGTTACCTGGAGCGCACGACCGCCATGGACTTTGCCCTCTCGCCCCAGCACGAGGAGATCCGGCGCACCGTGCGCGACTTCGCCGAGCGCCGCATCGTGCCGGTCGCCGACGAGCTCGAGCGCAGGGGCGAGTTCCCGATGGAGATCATTCGCGAGGCCGCCTCGCTCGGCCTGCTGGGGGTGCCGTACCCCGAGGAGATCGGCGGCACCGGGCTCGACTCGCTCGCCTATGCAATCACCGTCGAGGAGCTCTCGCGCGCGAGCGGCAGCATCGGCATCATCGTCAGCGCCCATACCAGCCTGGGCTGCAACCCGATCTGGCTGGCAGGCACCGACGAGCAGAAGGAGCGGTACCTGCGACCGATGGCGTCCGGGGAGGTGCTGGGCGCCTATGGCCTCACCGAGCCCGGGGCAGGATCCGACTCGCGAGGCACCCGGACGCGCGCTCATCGCGACGGCGACGATTGGATCATCAACGGTGGCAAGCGCTTCATCACCAACGCCGGCGTCGCGGGGACGTACATCGTCACCGCCGTCACAGACCGTGAGGAGGGGAGCGGCAGGATCAGCGCGTTCATCGTCCAGGCCGATACCCCCGGCTTCAGCGTCGGCCGCATGGAGGAGAAGATGGGCCTCCACGCTTCCAACACCGGCGAGCTGATCTTCGACGACTGCCGGGTGCCTGCCGGCAACATGCTCGGCGGTGAGGGAGAGGGCGATAAGCTCTTCCTGAAGACGCTCGACGGCGGGCGCATCGGGATCGCATCGATGGCGCTCGGCCTGGCACAGGCAGCCTACGAGGCGGCATCGGCCTACTCGAAGGAGCGCCGCCAGTTCGATCGGCCCATCGGCTCCTTCCAGGGAGTGGCCTTCAAGATCGCCGACATGGCGACCGGGATCGACGCGGCCCGCCTGTTGACCTACCGCGCGGCGTGGCTCAAGGACACCGGCCGTCCGTACTCGACCGAGGCGGCGATGGCGAAGCTGTTCGCGTCCGAGATCGCCCGCGACGTCACGAACGACGCGGTCCAGGTCCACGGCGGCTACGGGTACATCACCGAGTACAAGGTGGAGCGGTACCTGCGCGACGCGAAGCTGACCGAGATCGGCGAGGGGACGAGCGAGATCCAGCGCATGGTCATTGCCCGCAACCTGCTCGGCCTGCGCGCGATGTAGGTCGGGGCGGGCGTCCGCGACGTGGGATGCCAACCAGATTGGCGCTGTGACCGCCGCAGGCGTGCCGGACAGACGTTTCTCCGCCGATCCGCCAATCTGACTGGCCGAATGACGGTCGAGCGTCCCGAATTCGGTTGCTGAAGGCTCTCACCCCGCCCTTCGTTCGTCACAGGGCCAACTCAGCTGGCACCACGCTGCCGGCGCGCGACCGCCGAACGCGCTACGCTTCTCTCGCCGGTCGTTCGACCAGCCATCAAGATTCGCGCAGAGGCCAACGACCATGAGCACCCGCATCGACGAGCTGGACGCGATCGTGCGCCAGTTCGACCTGAACGAGCACCCCTTCTACACCGAGTGGCGCGCCGGCACCCTGCCGGTGGGGCGCCTCGCCGAGTACGCCGACGAGTGGGCGCCCTTCATCGGCGCCGTCGACGCCGGCTGGGAGCGCATCGGCTACCCCGAGTACGCCGCCGAGGAGCGTGAGCACGACGCACTGTGGAGCCGATTCCGCACCGCGCTGAACGCCACGAGCGATATGCGTCGGCCGCAGAGCCGGACACTGCTGGCGGTCGGCGAGAACGCGTTCGCATCGGTCCCCGAGGCGCTCGGCGCGCTCTACAGCTTCGAGGTCCAGCAGCCGGCCACCGCGTCGAGCAAGCTGGCCGGCCTTCGCGAGCACTACGCCGGCACCGTCGACAGCGATGCGCAGCGGTACTTCGTCGAGCACGCGGTCGAGACCGATGAGCCGGCCATGCTGGCCGGCCTCATCGACGGCCTGTCCGACGGCGAGTTCGCCCGCGCGAAGACGGCCTGCGCCCTCTTCAGCGCCGCCGCCTGGGGCGCCCTCGACGGGGTCTACTACACCGACTGAGCCGACGCGCGCGCGGCAGCGCCGCCCAAGGCTGAACATGCGTGGGTCGGGAGCTTCGGACAACTGATTCGCCGATACGCGCGTCCCACGAGAGTCGTCGGTCCGCCGCCCGTCAGCGCTGGTTGCTGAACTCGACCGACCAGCGCCAGGCGGATCCGTCCTCGGCATTCCACCAGGCGGTGAGGACGCCCACCTCGCCGCCGGGCAGGATCACCAGCGCGCCGAGGTCGGCCGGCGTCGGCCATCGGTCCTCGCGGCGGACCTCGTCGCCCACCAGGGTCAGGCGCGTCATCGGCAGGCCCGGTCCCTCCCGCTCGAGTGGCTCGCCGCGAGCGATCACCCGATCGTCCCCGGTTCGCACGGTGACGGCCAGTCGCTCGGGCGCCGCGTGCACCCAGAGAACCTCGGTTGGGTCGATCCTGCCGCGTGCGAACTCCAGCCCGGTTGCCGCGGCCGCGGGGTACCACAGCTCCCACGTCTGAAGGTCGGTGAGCGTCATGGCTGCATGGTAGGCCGTCGCCGGCGCGACGCCTGACGCCACGAGGGGTGAGGATCAGTGCGGGGCGCGCGCAAGCTCGACGAACGCGTCGAGCGAGGTCGGGTCTGCCAGCGAGCCGCGCGAGGCGGCGACGTCGGCCGGTGTGCCGGCCAGGATGCGCTTGACGGGCACCTCGAGCTTCTTGCCCGACAGCGTGCGCGGGATCGCCGGCACCGCCAGGATCTCGTCCGGCACGTGGCGCGGCGACAGCGATGAGCGCAGCTCGGCCAGGATCCGAGCTCGGAGCTCGTCCGACAGCTCGGCACCGTCGCGCAGCGCGACGAACAGCAGCAGTCGGTCATCGGCCTCGTCGAGGTGGACGACCAGCGAGTCGGCGACCTCGGCAATCGACTCGACCACCGCGTAGAACTCGGCGGTTCCGATCCGCACTCCGCCCCGGTTGAGGGTGGCGTCGGAGCGCCCGCTGATCACGCACGAGCCGCGTTCCGTGAACGTGATCCAGTCACCGTGGCGCCAGACGTCGGGAAAGTCGGAGAAATACGCCGTCCGGTAGCGCTCGCCGTCGGGATCGTTCCAGAACGCGACCGGCATCGACGGCATCGGTCCCGTGAGCACGAGCTCGCCCTGTTCGCCGACGAGGGGTCGCCCGTCCGGCGAGAACGCCTCGACCGCACAGCCGAGGTGCCGGCAGGACAGCTCGCCCTCCCACACCGGGACGAGTGGCGAGGCGCCGACGAAGGCGGTGCAGACGTCGGTCCCGCCCGATACGGACTGCAGATGGACCGATGGGCTGATCGCGTCGTACACGTAACGGAAACCTTCCGCCGGCAGGGGCGCCCCGGTCGAGCCGATGCCCCGGAGGCGGGAGAGGTCGGCGATCTCGCCCGGGCGCAGCCCGTCCTTGCGGCAGGCCATGAGGTACGGCGCCGATGTCCCGAAATAGGTCATGCCTTCTTCGCCGGCCATGCGCCACAGCGCCCCCAGGTCCGGATGCGCCGGCGAGCCGTCGTACAGGATGATCGTGGCATCGACCGCAAGGCCGGAGACCAGGTAGTTCCACATCATCCAGCCGGTGGTGCTGTACCAGAAGAACCGATCGGCCGGGCCCAGGTCGTGGTGGAGCGCGTGGATCTTGAGGTGCTCGAGCAGGATGCCGCCGTGGCCGTGGACGATCGGCTTCGGCAGGCCGGTCGTGCCCGAGCTGTAGAGCACGAACAGCGGTGCGTCGAACGGGACCTGCTCGAAGGCCAGCTCGCCCGGCTCGGCGACGAGCTCCGACCAGGGGACCGCGTCCGGCGTCGATGGCGCAGTTGCCCGCAGGTAGGGGAGCACAACCGTGGCCCCGAGACCGGGCAGGGCGGCACGGATGGCGGCCACCTCGGCCCCGCGGTCGACCTCGCGCGCGCCGTAGCGGTAGCCGTCGATGGTCAGCAGCACCTTCGGCGCGATCTGGCTGAACCGATCCACCACGCTGCGGGTCCCGAACTCCGGGGCACAGCTCGACCAGATCGCGCCCAGCGATGCGGTGGCCAGCAGCGCCACCACGGCCTCCGGCACGTTTGGCAGGTAGCCGGCGACACGATCGCCGGGGCCAACGC
>JACCWY010000201.1 GCA_013697395.1 Chloroflexota bacterium
GGCCGACAAGCTCGACCAGGGCGAGGAAGGCGATGACGCCCACCAGGACCGAGATCCACGGCTCCCCGAGGAGGACGATGCCGATGATGATGGGCGCGAGCACGGCGGCCGTGAGCACCCGCGTCCGCAGCATGCCTAGCCTCCGAAGCGCCGGTCGCGGCGGGCGTAGTCCTCGAGCGCCGCGTCGAAGTCCGCAGCGTCGAAGTCGGGCCAGAACTTGGGGCAGAAGACGAGCTCCGCGTACGCGGCCTGCCAGAGCAGGAAGTTGCTGGTGCGCTGGTCGCCACCGGTGCGAATGACGAGGTCGACGTCCTGCTGGCCTGAGGTGTACAGGTGCTCGGCGAAGCGCGCCTCGTCGATCGCGTTCGGGTCGGCGCGCGCGGCCACCAACGCCCGTGCCGCGTCCACGATCTCGGCCCGGCCCGAGTAGTTGAAGCAGATGTTGAGCGTGATGCGCGCACCACCGCTCGTGCGGTCCTCGGCGGCGCGGATCGAGCGCTGGACGTCTGCCGGTGCTTCATGCAGGCGGCCGATCACGCGCACGCGCACGCCCTCCTCGATCAGCTCGTCGGTGTACTGGCGCACGGCGCCATCGATGAGGCCGAAGAGACCCGCCACTTCGTCGTCGGGGCGAGCCCAGTTCTCCGTGCTGAACGTGTACACCGAGAGCGTCTCGACACCGGCGTCGCGCGCGCGCCGCACGATCGGCCGGATCGCCTCGATGCCCTGGATGTGCCCTGCGAGGACCGGGAGCCCTCGCTCGCGGGCCCACCGGCGGTTGCCGTCGGCGATGATCGCCACGTGCCGGGGTCGGACCGCGTCCGGCACCCGTCAGACCTCCAGGATCTCGGCTTCCTTGCGGTCGGCGCGGGCGTCGATCGCCTCCACGTGCCGGTCGGTCAGCTTCTGCAGGTTCTCCAGCTCCCGGCGCTCCTCGTCCTCCGACAGGTCGCCGTCACGCATCGCCTTCTTGAGCTGGTCGGCCGCCTCGCGGCGGTGGTTGCGGACCTCGACGCGCGCCTCCTCCGTGCGGCGCCGGACCTGCCGCACCATGTCCTTGCGTCGGTCCTCGGTGAGCGGCGGCACGTTGAGCCGGACGACGGTCCCGTCGACATTGGGCGTCAGCCCGATGTCGCTCTTCGTGATCGCCCTCTCGATCGCCGACAGGACGGATCGGTCCCATGGCTGGATCACGATGAGATGCGGATCGGGCGTACTGATGCCAGCCACCTGGTTCAGCGGGGTCTGCGTTCCGTAGTAATCGACGGTGATGCGCTCCACAAGGGCGCTCGATGCACGCCCGGTCCGGATGCCGGCAAAGTCGCGCTCCATTGCCTCGATGGCGCGCTGCATCTTGGGTTCGATGGCGGTCAACGACTCGTGCGGCATCGGGTCACTCTCCTGAGATCAGCGTGCCGATTCGTTCGCCGGCGATCGCCCGTGTGATGTTGCCGGGAACCGTCAGGTCGAAGACGACGATCGGCATCTCGTTGTCCATGGCCAGGCTCACGGCCGTCGCATCGAGCGCCTGGAGTCGATTGCTCAGCAGATCCGTGTAGCCGATCTGGCTGTACCGCTGGGCGTTGGGATGCTTCTCGGGGTCGGCATCGTACACCCCGTCGACGCGCGTGCCCTTCAGGATGACCTGGGCGTGGACCTCCACCGCCCGCAGGGTGGCCGCGGTATCGGTGGTGAAGTACGGGTTGCCCGTGCCGGCCACCATGACGACGACGCGCCCCTTCTCCAGGTGGCGCTCGGCGCGGCGGCGGATGTAGGGCTCGCAGATCTCGTTCATGGCAATGGCGCTCATGACCCGCGTCGGGCAGCCCGACTGCTCGAGCGCGTCCTGGATGGCGAGGCCGTTCATGACGGTGGCAAGCATGCCCATGTAGTCGCCCGTTGAGCGGTCCATGCCGCGCGCGCTGGCTGCCAGGCCGCGGAAGATGTTTCCGCCGCCGCACACGATCGCGATCTCGGTGCCGTCGGCCTTGGCCGTCGAGATCTGGGCCGCGATGCCGCGCACGACCTCGGGATCGATCCCGTATTCGTTCTCGCCCATCAGCGCCTCGCCGGAGAGCTTCAGCAGCACCCGCCGTGGGTGCGCCCCGGACTCAGCGGCAGTCGGCTCGGCCATCGGTCAGGCGGCCTCGTCGGTCTGGGACGGTGCGGTCTCGCCGACGGCCATGCGAGCGAAACGCGCGACACGGATGTTCTCGCCGAGCAGCGCGACCTTCTCGTTGATCAGGTCGGCGATCCGCAGGTCGGTATCGCGGTATGGCTGGTCGAGCAGGCAGACCGACTCGAGCCACTTGTTGAGCTTGCCCTCCACGATCGTCGGGATCCGATCGGCGGGACGGCCGTCGCGCTCGGCGTCGACTGCGAAGAGCCGCTTCTGCTCCTCGATGAGCTCGCTCGGGACGTCGTCGCGGCTGACGTACGCCGGCGCCATGCCGGCCACCTGGATTGCCAGGTCGCGCGCAAGCTGCTGGAAGTCCTCCGTGCGCGCGACGAAGTCGGTCTCGCAGTTGAGCTCGAGAAGGACGCCGAGCCGCGATCCGTGATGGATGTAGCTCGTGACGACGCCCTCGCGGGCGGCGCGGCCGGCCTTCTTGGCCGCCGTCGACAGGCCCTTTTCGCGCAGCCAGACAGCCGCCTTCTCGTAGTCGCCGCCGGACGACTCCAGCGCGCGCTTGCAGTCCATGATCCCGGCACCGGTCTGCTCCCGGAGCCGCTTCACGTCCTCTGGCTTGATCGTCACCGTGTTCGTCATGGTCCCTTCCGCCTGTCGCCGTTACGGGCGCGGCTCCTTGAGATGCTCGTGGATCTGGCGCTCGTGCTCCCGATCCGGGTTGTGCTCCGGCTCCCCCTCCTCGATGTGGGCGGCGCGCCGGGCGCGGGCCTTCCGCTCTTCCTCCTCGTCCTCCTCGGGCTCGGGCTCGAAGACGAGCGCCTCGCCGGTGGCGAGCGCCGCGGTGTAGTCCGCCTCGGACGTCAGCGTGGCGTCATCGACCGGCGGCATTGCCTCCGCCTGCTCGAACTCCTCGTCGAGCTGGGCCTGGCGCTCCTGCTGGGCGACGCTCGCCGCATCGGCAACGAAGCCGCAGATGAGGCGAACGGAGCGGATCGCGTCGTCGTTGGCGGGGATGACCCAGTCGATCAGGTCCGGGTCGCAGTTCGTGTCGGTCATCGCCACGATGGGGATCTCGAGGCGACGCGCCTCGGCCACCGCGATCGCCTCGCGATGTGGATCGACGATGAAGACGGCGCCGGGGAGGCGGCGCATCTTGCGGATGCCACCCAATGCGGCATCGAGCTTGTTGATCTCCTCCGTCAGCTTCGAGGCCTCCTTCTTCGTGAGGCGCTCGAACTCTCCCGCCTCGCGTCGGGCCTCGAGGGCCTCGAGGCGCTGGATGCGGCGCTTGATGGTCGTGAAATTCGTCAGCATGCCGCCGAGCCATCGGGTGTTGACGTAGTGCTGACCGGATCGCTGCGCCGCCTCGGAGAGCGCGTCCTGGGCCTGCTTCTTCGTCCCGACGAACAGGACGCTGTCCCCGCGACGCACCGTCTCGCGGACGAAGGCCAGTGCCGCCTCGAGACGCGAGACGGTCTGAGCCAGGTCGATGATGTGGATCCCGTTGCGCTCGGCGAAGATGTACTCGCGCATCTTCGGGTTCCAACGCCGGGTCTGGTGCCCGAAGTGGACGCCCGCCTCGAGCAGCTGCTTCATGCTGGTGGCAGCCAAAGAAAACCTCCGGTTCTTTCCTCCGCCCGGCATCGGCTCCGTGATCCACCGTCCGCGACGAGATCGCGACGGCACCGAGGATCGGCAGGATCCGCCGAGCGTGTGTGATGGGCTCGTGCCGAAGCGCGAGCCACTGAATCATACCAGACCGCGCCCTCCGATCCCGGGGGGCGGGTTTCCGTTCCGAACCGCACCACACGGTACCGAAGTACCCCTCATTCCACCCGCACGTACCTTGACCCTGCCCGGATCGCTCCTAGCATCCGCCCCGCGTCGTGACGCATCGTCCGCCGGCCTCGCATGGCTGGCACCGCACGTGGAGGAACGATCCCTTGCACCGACCCAGGCTCATTGCCCCGATCCTGGCGCTGGCCACCTCGCTCGTGGTCCTGCCGGTCCTCGTCTCGGTCGTGCTCGCCGCCGATCCCACGGTGACCGTCAAGCGCGGCGACACCCTCACCGGCATTGCGAGGCGACACGGGGTCGACGTCGCCACCCTCGTCGCACTGAACCAGCTGGCCGATCCAAACCGGATCTTCGCCGGCCAGGAGCTGCGCATCGGGATCGACCTTGCCAGCGCACCGCCCGGCTCCCCGGCGGCTGCACCCGCGCCGGAGGCTGCCGTGCATGTCGTCGCGCGCGGCGAGAACCTCACGCGCATCGCCCGCCACTACGGCGTGACCGTCACGGCAATCGTCCAGGCCAACGGCATCGCAAATCCGAGCCTGATCTTCGGCGGCCAGCGGCTCACGATTCCCGGCGCACCGGCTGCGGCCGCCCCGCCCGCCCCGGCTGCCCCTCAGGCCGCGCCGATGTCCCCCTGGATGGCAGCACGAGTGGCCGAGCGCGATGCCGTGCGCCAGGTGATCGTCGAGGAGGCGAACCGGTACGGCGTGCCGGTGCCATTCGCCCTCGCCGTCGCGTGGCAGGAGTCCGGCTGGCAGCAGGGCGTGGTCAGTCACGCCGGTGCCGTCGGAGTCATGCAGCTGATGCCGGCGACCGCGGTCTGGGTCGGCGATGCGATGCTCGGCGAGCCCGTTGCGATCAACGACATGCGCCACAACGTGCGCGGCGGGGTTCGTCTGCTCGCCCACTACCTCGCGCGATACGGGGGCGATCGCGATCACGTGCTCGCCGCGTACTACCAGGGCCAATCGGCAGTCGATCGCCATGGCATCTACCCGGTCAGCCGACCCTACATCGTCTCGATCAAGCGGCTCGAGCTCATGTTCGGCGTTTGACGCCGATCACTCGCCGACGTTCGGAATACGGCGCAGCCGCCAACGGGCCCGTTCACCGGTCTCCGGCGTGACCGTCACGAGGTCGACGCGCAGCCCTCGGTGACCGAACGAGCCGGCGGTGGCGAACGCGGCCAGCGTCCGCCCGCTGCGCGCGACGCGGCCGGCGTGGATCGTCTCGCTCCCGGTGCCCGCTCGTGCGGTCCGGCGGGCTCGGACCTCCACGGCAACCAGGATCCCGTCGGGATCGATGGCAACGATGTCGACCTCGCCGCCACCGGGAGCGCGCACCCGCCGTCCGAGCAGCCGCCAGCCGGAATCCTCCAGCCAGGCGGCAACTGCGTGCTCGGCGACGATGCCGAGGTGGTGACGCGGGTCGCCCATCGGCCCTTCCACGCGGAGTCGAGCGACCGCGAGCCTGCCATAGCGGCGCGTACCGGCGGCTTACCTCTCGCTTACTGCGGCGTACGCCGGTGCGAGGAGCGCGTCGAGGTTCTCCGGAGGCAGGTCCAGCTCCAGCTGTTCTCCGATGGCGATGGCGCGGACGCGGGCGAAGGACCGCCGATGGAAGGGAGTGATCCCCTGCTCCTCGATGCCGCGGCGGTGCGTGAACGTCGCGTACCCCGCGTTGTGCTCCCACCCGTAGTGCGGGTACCGAGCGGCGAGGCGATCCATCAGGCGGTCGCGGACGACCTTCGCCACGATCGACGCCGCGGCGATCGAATAGCAGCGGGCGTCACCGTGCACGATCGCGGTGTACGAGCCGACGAAGTCCTCGAGCCGGTGCACCCGCAGGCCGTCGATGAGCACGTGCTGCCGCCCGCTCACGCGACAGATGGCACGGCGCATGGCGAGGTTCGTGGCGTGGTAGATGTTGATCCGGTCGATCTCGGTCACGCTGGCGGCGCCGAGGCCGACGGCCAGGGCTCCGCGCATGATCTTGGGATAGAGGCGCTCGCGCTGAGCCCGCGAGAGCATCTTCGAGTCGCGGACACCGGGGATGCGGCGGCCGTAGGCCGGCATCACGACTGCTGCCGCCAGGACCGGCCCGCTCAGGCAGGCCACCCCCACGGCATCGGCACCCACCACCATCGTTCGACCGGCGCTCCAGTGCGCACGCTCGACCCGCGTTGAGGGCTTGACGATACGTTGCGGGCGCCTGACAGCGGTCACGCCGCCAGTCTATCGATCCGGCCGATGCGTGGGAGGCGTCCCGCCACCCGGGTCGGTCCGATGAACGTCAGTTGGAGCGGCGCTCGCGGAGCGTGGCGGCCTTGCCGACCCGATCGCGGAGGAAGTAGAGCTGTGCGCGGCGAGCAACGCCGTGACGGACGACATCGATCTTTTCGATGCGCGGCGCGTGCACCATGAAGGTGCGCTCCACGCCGACGCCGCTGGCGATGCGACGAACGGTGATGGCCCGGTTCAGGCCGCCGCCGCGCATCCGCATCACGGTGCCCTCGAAGACCTGGATCCGCTCACGGGTGCCCTCGACCACCTTCACCGAGACGCGGACCGTGTCGCCGGGGGCGATCTCCGGTACGTCGGTGCGGAGCTGCTCACGCTCGAGCTCCTTGATGGCGTTCATGCCGGGGGCGACCTCGTAATCGCGGGCTTCCCCGCGGCTGATCATGGTGACGTGCAAACGCGACCGCGAAGGCGGCCGCGACATCCGGGAGTATAGCAGCGGCGGCCGTGGGGCGGCAAGGCGGCTCAGCCTTCCTCGGGCTCGATCCCGGCCACGAAGTGGTCGACCGCTTCGATGACCTGGCGCAGCGCGTGGATGGAACCGAGCGGATCCCCGTCGAGCTCGAGCCCGTGATTCGCGTCGGACAGCTGAAGCATCTGATGGCCCGATCGGTTGGCCGCATCGGCGTCCCACGTGTCATCTGCGGCCGAACCGACGAGCAGCGTCGCTGCGGGGAGCTCCGTGAGCGCCTGCATGACGGCTGGCCGGCGCAGCAGCGGCGTCATCCAGATGCCCGCGATGCCACGAGCGGCCGCCAGCGGCATCGCGAGCGAACCGATCGACTTGCCGACGATCAGAAGTCGCGCATCGCCGGCCGCCTCGATGAGCCGGGTCGCGACCTCGGTCACCATCTGGCCCGCATCGGGTTCCCCAGCGTCATCCGTCGGCCAGGACGCTTCGGAGACTGCCCAGCCGTGGGACTCGAGCACGGCACGCGTGAAATGCAGCAGTGGATGCGCCGACGTGTAGCGGACGCCCGGTAGAACGATCGCACGTCGATCGGTCACCTGGGTGGATCCGCCATGCTCGTCCGACGAAGCTTCGCGAGGGTCGCCTGGTCGGCGTCGCTCAGGTCCGCTGTGTCGAGCAGGTCCGGACGACGCTCGAGTGTTCGGCGCAGCGCTTCGCGCCGCCGCCAGCGGTCCACCTCGCCGTGGTGTCCGGAGAGCAGGACCGGCGGCACCGGCAGCCCCTCGAAGACCTCCGGCCTGGTGTATTGCGGATACTCGAGCAGGCCCGATGCGAAGGAGTCGCCCTCGTGCGACGCCTCGGCGATCACGCCGGGCACGAGGCGCACGACGGTGTCGATGAGCACGAGGGCCGGCAGCTCGCCGCCGGTCAGCACGTAGTCACCGATGCTCACCTCTCGGTCGACCAGCGTCCGGACGCGCTCATCGACCCCCTCATAGCGGCCGCACACGAGCGCGAGGTGGCTCGAGCCGGCCAGCGCCCGCGCGAGCTGATCGGTCAGGCGCTCGCCAGCAGGGTCCATCAGGACCACGGTCGCGCCGGCCGTGCGCAGCGGCTGGATGGCCGCGAACAGGGGTTCCGGACGCATGACCATTCCCGCGCCGCCGCCATACGGGTAGTCGTCGACTGACCGGTGCCGGCCGAGGCCGTGGATGCGGATGTCGTGGACGCCGAACTCGACGAGGCCCCCTTCAACCGCCCTGCCGATGATCGAGGTCCCCAAGGGCCCCTCCAGGAGCTCCGGGAAGATGGTGACGACATCGATCCGCATGCGGCGTCAGCGGACCTCTTCGGCGTCGTCGGGGGCGATGACCATGAGGTTCTCCTGGAGGTCAATCCGGACCACCGCGCTCCGGAGAGCCGGAACGAGTCGCTCACCGGCTTCTCCGACCACGCGATAGACCTCCGCGGCGCCGGCGCGGAAGACCTCCACCAGCTCGCCCACGGCGGTGCCGTCGGGCTCCTCGACCCGCAGGCCCACCAGGTCGTCCCAGTAGTAGGTCTCAACGGGAAGCGGTTTCGCGGGGGCCTCGAGGTAGCGTCCGGTGAGCCGCTCGGCCGCTTCGCGGCCTGTGACGCCTTCGAGGTGAAGCACGGTGAGGCGGCCACCGGACTCGATGCGCCCGATGCGCGTCGGTGCCGATGAGCCGTCCAGCCACAGCTCGGCGCCTGGCTCGATCCGCTCCGGCCAATCGGTCAGCAGCTCGACCCGGACGGCGCCGGCGAGCCCCTTCGCCCCGATGATCCTGGCGACCGCCAGGCGGCGGTCACTCGGCGTCGGAGACGATCTCGAGCTCGACGTGCCGGCCATCGCGGGCGGCCATCACCTTGAGCAGGCTGCGGATGGCGTTGGCGATCCGGCCATCGCGGCCAATGACGCGGCCCATGTCCTCCTGGTCGACGACCAGGGTAAGGACGGTCTCGTCGCCGTCCTCCTCGACGTCAACTTCGACGGCGTCGGGCTTGTCGACCAGGCCGCGTGCGACGTACTCCAGGAAGTCCTTCATGCGTCGGCCTTCTCGGCCTTCTCGGCCTTCTCGGGCGCGGGTGCCTCGTCGGCTGCTGGTACCTTGGCGGCCGCCGGTGCCTCAGGGGTCGCCGGTGCTTCGTCGGTGGGCGCCACCTCTGCGGCCGGTGCCTCGGCGCCTGCGGCTGCCGGCCCCGGTGCCTCGGCCTTGGACGCCTTCGTCGAGGCTTTTGGCTTCGCGCGCGTGGACCGCTTCGGCTTCTCGACCGTGGCGGTCGGAGCCGGCTGGGCGGCCTGGCGCATGAGCTTGACCACGGTCTCGGACGGCTGTGCGCCCTTGCCGATCCAGGCATTGATGCGCTCGGTGTCGATCGTGACCGTTGCCGGCTCGGTGAGCGGGTCGTAGAACCCGAGAATCTCGAGCGCGCGACCGTCGCGCGAGCGGCGCTTGTCGATGGCGATGACCCGATACGCCGGTCGCTTGGTCGCGCCGACGCGGGTCAGTCGGATGCGTACTGCCAAGTGGTGAATACCTCAGTTCGGATGGGTTGCCTGCTCATTCGGGCCGCGCCTCGTCGATCGTCAGCACGGCGTGGAATTCGATCTCGTCGTTCCGGGACGGCGCGGTGAAGCCGAACGTCCCGACCTGCGAAAGGATATCGCGCGCGTCGTTCGGCAGGGAGGTATCGATTCCGAGGAGGTCCAGCACTGCCCCGATGTGCACGAACGCCTCGTTGCCGGCTCGCTCGCCGGCCACGTCGAAGGTGCGGGTGTAGGCCTCCGTCACCGCGAGTCCTGTGCCTCCGCCATGGGCCTCGATCGCCGCGGCGACGTCGGCGGTGCCGAGGCCCAGAATGACGATGCCGTCGGTGACCGTGAAGGCGACGTCGCCGATGTCGGGCACGCTCAGGGTTGTGATCTCCGCGTCTCCGATGGACTCGACGC
>JACCWY010000311.1 GCA_013697395.1 Chloroflexota bacterium
ACCATTCGCAACAGCACATGACTCAACGCGGCTGACCGGGGCATCGCGCGCCCTTGGCGAGCATTCAGATCCCGGGGTGCCACCCACCCGCCCCGCTTCAGTTCTCCGCCTCCGCGCTGTTAGGCCAAGTCTCGGCACTCAACCGGGCGCGGAGTGGTACCGCCCAGGGGCTCAATGACGTTCGATTCGGTGAAAACCGCAAGATGCTGTGGATCCGGCGGTTAAGAACCACAAGATATTGTGGTTGGGGGCTGGTACCGCATACCGGATGCGCGGGAAATCCGCTTCACCAGTGCCAACCTGAACGCAGATTACGCTCGATGAGCCGAGGTGAGCCGCATGGTGCGATTCGATATGGGTGCTTATAATGGTGCTCGCTTCTCTCGATTGAAGTCCTGCGACGCTCAACGACCGGGCGTTCGTGACGTCGGCACGCCGCGCTCCCGCCGCGTGCGCTCTTCCTTCACCTTGCGCCACCCGTACGGGGTCAGCCCAGCGGGCTTGTAGACATTCATGACCTGAATGACAAGCACCACCAAGAGGCCGCCGACGGAGTGCGGCAGGGTCGGCGGAAGGGAGCGTAGCTCAGCCCAGCGTGTCGACGTCGCCGCGACGGCCGCGCTGCGGCTGATGACGCCGGCCTCCGACAGCAGGACCAGGATGGCGAGCACGGTGAGCAGTAGCGAGATCAGGACCCACCAGTGCCGGAACAGTCCCCACTTGGTGCCGAGCCCCATGGCCACTCCTGTCAGCAGGGCGCCGAGCGCCAGCGGCACGATGGCATATGAGGCCACCAGCGCCATCGAGATCCACGCGGCACGCACGACGTGGGCGGTGTCGCTCGTGGCGACCGTGAGGTCAAGGGCCAGGTAGGCAACGACGGCACCCAGCCAGCCGACCGAGCAGGAGAGGTGGATGGCGAGCACGCACTTGCGCAGCCAGGGCCGCAGGATCATGCGAGCTGCGTCCGACCCACGCGCTCAGGCAATCCAGCCGGGCGGCGCGGCATCGGCTGCAGCCTCGCTTGGCCTCATCTGTGCGCCCGATGGGTCGTGGAGACCCGGCCCGTGCTGGCCGCCACCCACGAGGATGATGATCGCCGCCAGGATGAGTACCGCCAGAATTGCGACACCGATGAGCTTCACCCACCAAGGTGTGCCCGGCCTCTCGGTCGCGGGCCGGTCAGCATCGTCAGCCATATGCCTGTCCCCTCCGTGCGCTTGATAAATTCACCGCGCCAGCGCGCTCATTCCAACTCTAGCGAGACATTGTGTCGCTGTCAGGTCGTTCTGTCTCTGAGGAGGGGCGAAGCGTTACAATCAGCGGGTTGCCGAAGCTTTGGAACGACACGATCGAGACGCACCGCCGCGCGGTTCGCGAGGCGACGCTGGAGACTGCGTCCCGCCTGGTCGCGCAACGCGGCCTCCGGGCGGTGACGATGTCGCAGATCGCCGAGGAAACCGGCATCGGCCGCGCGACGCTCTACAAGTACTTCCCCGACGTCGACGCCATCCTGCGCGCGTGGCACGAACGCGAGATCAACCACCATCTCGAATTCCTCGGCCGCGTACGGGACGAGGCCGGCGATCCGGCACGCCGGCTGCACGCCATGCTCGAGGCCTACGCCCTGATGTCGCACGAGACGCGCGGACATCACGACGCCGAGTTGGCGGCCTTCTGCATCGGGACGAGCAGGTGATGCGGGCGCAGCACCAGCTCCACGCCATGTTCCGCCAGCTCATGATCGAGGCCTCGGAGGCCGGCGCCGTTCGCGACGACGTGGCGCCGCATGAGCTGGCGGCCTACTGCATCCATGCCCTGGCGGCGGCCGGTAGCCTGACCTCGGCGGCGGCCGTGCGGCGGCTTTTCAACGTCACGCTCGCCGGCTTGGGCCCGCCGACCTGATCGGCTTTACGCCTCGACCGTGATGGTGGGAGGGCCCGTGGGTCGGCTCGTGGCATTCAGTCGCTTGATGTCGAACGAGGGTGTCGTGACCAGCTAATGGGTGCTCATTGCATTCGAAGCTCCACCAGGGCCTTGACAGTCGTTAACCACTTCATTAACTATTGCGCCGTGGCAACCAATGTCGACGGACTGTTCAGCGCCCTGGCGGATCCCACGCGTCGCCAAGTCGTCCAGCTCCTTGGCCGCCGGCCCATGCGCGCCGGCGAACTGGCCGATGC
>JACCWY010000321.1 GCA_013697395.1 Chloroflexota bacterium
GTGTAGCGCCACGGCAGCGCGTCGGTGCCTCCGACCAGGAACGAGCCGTGCGGCGCCAGCCGATAAAGCGCCCGCACACCCGCCAGTTCGGCGGGCGAGTAGTAGTCCATGCGCTCGTTGCCATACCGCGTGAACGGGAAGAGCATGACGAGGACCGTCGCGACGCATGCGAGCAGCGCCGAGGCCTTGATCGACACCGGCGCCTTCGTCGCGGGCACGACCAGGGAGGCGGCCAGGAAGGCCATGAACGGCAGGGCGAACAGCGCGATGCGCAGGGCCACCTCGCCGCCGTAGGACTGCAGGCCCAGCAGCGGAAACGGAGCCACGGCGAGCACTGCGACGGCCGGCCGCGCGTATCCCCTCCGCGCGCCGCGCACGAATCCCCCGGCCGCGGCGAGCCACAGCAGCGCCGCGGCGGCCAGCCGCAGGCGAACGACGAGCTCGTGCCCCGCGCTGCCGTGCAGCCGCCCCGCCACGTTGCGGTCCAAGCTGGTGTCGACGGCCCCGACCTCCTGCGCCAGGGTGCTGAGGTGACCGTCCAGGTAGGTCGTGGCGAGATAGGCCGTCCACAGCAGCGCGATGAGTAGGAGCGCCACGGGGAGCGTCCGCAACCCGCACCACTCGATCAGCACCAGCGCCGTCACGGCGGCGACAATGGCGAACGGCGTGAGCTGGTGGCTTCCGACGACCGCGGCCATCACGAGCACGATCGCGCCAATGAGCACCACCCGCTGGGCGGGCTCCGATGGGGCATCCGCGATCCTCGTCGCTCTTGCGGCCAGCCACTCGCGAAGACGGCACCATCGCTGTCCCGGACGGAACGCCGGCGGCGCGGACTTGAACCACCTCAGCAGCACCGCCAGGACCACCAGGTACATGAAGAGCCCGAGGCCCTGAGGAGAGTAGTAGTCCTGCCCGATCCAGTTGTTGACGAAGAACAGCCAGATGCCGAGCCAGATCAGCCTGGCGTCCTCGAACAACGCGCGTCCGATCACCAGGAGCGGCAGGAGGTACATCGCGTTGTAGAAGAGCGGGGCGTACCGGGCGATAGGTTCGGTGTTCTCGAGCCCCGCCACATCGGACAGGAAGGCGGTCAGGACGAAGAACCCCGGCCAGTTGAAGTAGGCGTCGATCCTGGGATCGACCGACCCGTGCGTCGCGATGTAGTCCGCGACGCCCACGTGCTGCCACGACACGCCGAACCGCATCGTGGGCTCGCCGAGGACGCCCAAGCCGTGGAGCACCAGGATGGTCGAGAGGACGCCGGCGGCCATGAGGGCCGACCTGCCCGTTCGCCACGCCACGGCGCACCCGGCGGTGACCAACCCGAACGACACCCAGATCCCGAGTGGCAGGGCCGAGGCAAGGCCGACGTCGGTCATGTCGTCGAGCGCGATAGCGTCGAGGGAGAGCACCCACACGACGATCCCGGAGCCGAGCAGGGCGAGGGCGACCGCGACGTCGGCGGTGATCTGCGTCCTCCATGACGGGACCGCGCGCAGGGCGGCCGCCTCCCGCTGCGACGGGTGAAGCGGCGGAGCGCCTACGACCTCGGTGGCCCGTCTGGTCAACGCTCGAGGTCCTTCTTGAGGCTGTCGGTCAAACGGAGCGCCAGGGCGACGATCATGAAGGTCGAATTCGCCTGGCTCGACGTGACGAAGGCGGAGCTGCTCGCGACGAACAGGTCGCGGAAGCCATGCACCGCCAGGTCGTGGTCCACCACGCCGCTCTCGGGCGACGCTGACATCCGCGTGGTACCGCTCTGGTGGAAGCCGCCGCCGGCACGCTCCCAGACCGCGGCCTCGAGATCATCGCTCGTGTACTCCAGCCGGCCGCGGCCGTGCGACCTCAGGTAGTCGTCCCAGTGACGATGCGCTCGGACGACGCCGTCGACGTCGGCGTCGGAGAAGCGGAGGTCGATGCGAAGCTTCGGCATGCCCAGCGGGTCCCGTTCGTCGCTCAACGAGACGCGGCTCTGGCTGCTCGGTATGTGCTCGCCGTGGTACTGCAACGGGTAGACATTGTCGGGGCGATAGGCGAAGAATCCCGGCGCTCGACGGCGCGGAACGAACCGGCTGTAGCCGAAGTCCAGGAGGAACCGTGCCGTGGCGCGCGCGTCCTTGAGGATGTTCCTCAGATGGCCGAGCACAGGCCCTCTGTGACTGTGCCCATACGGAGCCCCGGGCACGGCGACGCCCGTCAGTGATTGACGTTGCGCGTCGGGAGCTACGACTCGCCCGAGCGGCGACGCGAGCGCCAGATACGCCAGGGAGAGGACACCGCTGTGGTGGCTGGGATCCGGCAGCTCGGAATTGGCGAGCCAGCCGACGATGTTCGGGAGCCCGTGCTCGAGCGCGAACCCGCGCCGGAACGACAAGCGGCGCCGGACATAGACGCCGTCCACGTCGCGCTCGTAGCCGTAGAGCGTTCTCCTGGGATCCGTGGTGAAGCGCACACGTGCGATGGATCCCTCCATGTGCGCCATGTACCAGCGGCCGAGATGCCCGGCGTGATCCCCGATTGCTTGACCACCAGGCCCGCG
>JACCWY010000329.1 GCA_013697395.1 Chloroflexota bacterium
CTTTGCGTCGCCCTGGAATTAAAAAAAAAAAACATGATCGCCCGCCACCTCATCGACGAACGGGCGCGCGTGCTGCGCGCGGCGGCCGCACGCATCCCGGGCGCAGCGTTCGCCTTCGCCCCCGAGCCGTGGGAGAACGCGACGCGCGCCGACGTGCACGCGGTCAACGTGCTGTTCGTCGCGATCGTCGTCTGGCTGCTCTTCACCTGGCGCGCCGCCGAACGGGCAGGGTCCACCCATGCCGGCGCCTGGCTGGTGGGCGCGGCGGCCGCGTTCGGCGTCGGAATCGGCGCGCATCCGCTGGTCGGGCTGCTCGCCGTGGGGATCGCCGTCTGGCTGTTCGTCGTGGATCGCCGGTTCTGGCGACGCTGGCGGCTGATTGTCGCGTGCGCGGTCGTGCTCGCCATCGGCCTCGTGGGTCCCTACGCGCTCCTCTGGCTGCGCGCCATCAGCGATCCGCAGCCGCCGCTCTTCTACGCCCGGCCGGATACGTGGGACCGCTTCCGGTACCTGGTCTTCGCCGAGCAGTTCACCGGCCTGTTCCGCGAGTTCCGTTCGCCGCTCTCCGACCTCGACATCAAGCTGGCGGACGTGGAGCGTGTGCTCGCCGCCCAGTTCGTCCCACCCGGCTGGCTGGTCGTCGCCATCGGAGCCGCCGTGGTGGCCGCCCGGAGCCTCGGCACCTTCGCCATGCTGTTCCTGTTCGTGATCGCCAACGTCCTGTATTCGATGAACTTCCGCGACGGCGACATCGATCGCTACTACATGCCGACGGTCGTGGTCCTCTCGCCGCTCCTGGGCGTGGGGCTGGCCATGATCGCGGCGGCGTGCGCGAGGGCCATGGCGGAGGTCGCCCGCCGGCTGGCCCCGACCAGGGACGCGCGCCGCCGTGTGGCCGCACTGGCCGCCACGTTGGTGCTGGCGCTCGGCGCCGGGGCGCCTGCTGCGTCGCTGGTGACCGGCTACGAGGCGCATGACGAGAGCGACAACCGTGATGCGGACGCGTGGGTGGCATCGGTCCATGCCCTGCTGCCACCCAATGCGGTCGTCGTCAGCTGGTGGAGCTACAGCACGGCACTGTGGCACCACCGCTGGGTGCTCGGCGAGCGCCCGGACCTGACGATCATCGACGAGCGGGACATCCTGGACGACGGGTACCGTACGATGAACAACGCGATCCGGGCCCACTTCGGCCGGCGCCCCGTCTACGTGGTTCTTCCCGACTGGGAGCGTCGCGCGGTCATGGCCCGCTGGGAGCTGAGCACGGTCAACACCCTGCGCGGCTTTACCCGCCTGCTCCTGGTCGAGGGACCCCGTTCGTGACCGATGCCGCTGCCGCCCGCCCGCGCCTGACCTTCTTCTTCCCCGCCTACAACGAGGAGGAGAACGTCGAGGAGACCGTCCGGCGCGCGCTCTCGGAGATCGGCCCCCTGGTCGGTGGCTCGCTCGAGGTGCTCATCGTCGACGATGGGTCGACCGACCGCACGCCACAGCTGGCCGATGCGCTGGTCGCGGCCGATCCCCGCGTCCGGGTCCACCACCAGGCGAACCGCGGCTACGGCGGCGCGCTGCGCGCCGGCTTCGCCAACGCGTCGGGCGAGCTGATCGGCTTCAGCGACGGCGACCTCCAGTTCGACCTTGCCGAGATGTCCCGCCTCCTCGATCGCCTCGGCGATCCGGGAGGGCGCCGCGTCGGCGCCGTCATCGGCTACCGGATCAAGCGACGTGATCCGCCGCATCGCATCTTCATCGCCAAGACCTACAACGCCATCGTGTCGGTTCTCTTCGGCCTGCGCGTGCGCGACATCGACTGCGCCATGAAGCTGTTCCGACGCGAGGTCTTCGACGGGCTTCCTCTCGAGACGGAGTCGCCGTTCCTGTCGGCTGAGCTCCTCATCAAGTGCCGCGCACGGGGCGAATGGATCGTGCAGGTCGGGGTCAACCACTACCCGCGGGCCGCGGGCACGAACACTGGCGCGTCGTTCCGCAAGATCCTCCGCACGTTCCGGGACATCGGCAAGCTGCGATGGGCGCTCTGGTTCCGGCGTCGCGAGGTCCTCGGGGAGGCGCGGCGGTAGTCACGACTCCTCTGCGGGAGGGCCCTTCTCGCCCGACTCGAGGTCGACGTCGAGCGAGTTGACGAACTCCCGGAACACGGCCAGGCGCTCCTCGTCCACGCCGCCCTCCTCGTCGCTGGCATCCGGCTCCACACCGGCCTCGTCCAGGACGCGCTCATCGACGTAGATCGGCGAGCCCGTGCGGACCGCGATGGCGATCGCGTCCGAGGTGCGCGAGTCGACCTCGCTCTCGTCGCCGCCGGCGTTCTCGAGGTAGAGGCGGGCGTGGAAGGTGCCGTCCGTGACATGCGTGACGACGACGCGGCTCACTCTGGCCCCGAGCCCGCCGAGCACGCTGACCATGAGGTCGTGGGTGAGCGGGCGCTCGGCCGAGAGCCCCTGGAGACGCATGGCGATGGCGTTCGCCTCGGACGACCCGATCCAGATCGGCAGGTAGCGGTCCTTCTCGGACTCCTTGAGGATGACCACGTGCTGGCTCGAGAGCATGTGCACCCGCACGCTCTCGACCACCATCTCGACGAGCCGGACCCGGCCGAAGGGCTGCTCAGGCATGAGCCGATTCTAGCGTCGGCTATTCGAGGACGAGTCGGAGGACACCGTCCGCCGTCAGCAGGTACGCCACCGGCGGGCCGTCGCTGACCGACGTGACCGCCAGGCCCCGCACGTCGTCCAGGCCCCCATCGGCGCCCGCCATCCACTGCCGAACGTACGCCCCGTCGGCGCGCTGGAAGGCGATGATCCGATCGTTGGCCGCGTCGTACACGTACAGGAAGTCGCGGTCGCCGACGGTCGCGCCGTCGAGCAGCCGGTAGTCGAGATCGGGGCGAACGTCGGCGTCGGGGGGCCGGTCGAGCGAATAGTCGGCCTGGTCGCGCGGCGAGCCGAAGTCGATGCGCGTGACCGTGTCGGAATGGAGCAGCCAGGCGTTGACGTCGACGCGCAGGTCGCGCGCGTCGCGCGGGTCCAGATCGGGCGCCTCGGTCAGGAACGGCTCCGCTGGGTCGGGATAGGTGACCGGGATGACGGCCGGCGGGCTCCAGCGCTGGATGATGCCCGTCGCGCCGTCGACGAGGTAGAGGTTGAAGATCTCGAGCGGCGGCCGGTGCTGGATCGCGCCGACGAGCGTCGTCTCCGAGCTGATCTGCTCCGCGCCGGCGAGCGGCATGCGTCGCGGGATGCGGTCTGCCAGGTCGATCCGCCAAGCCGTTCGCTGCCGGTCCACGACCACGACGTCGGTCGCCGCCGTCGCGATCAGCCACGGATCGCCCGGCGTGTCGCCCGTCTCGAGCGCCTGCCCCGCTCGGTACAGGACTGCCGTCGAGCCATCGGCGGTGTCCGCGCGAATGAGCCGCCCACGACCGGAGTCGAGGATCCAGAGCGACCCGTCGCTGGCCGCGACCATGTCGGTGGCGTCGACGTCGTCCAGGGAGGCGGCCAGGTCGACGACCGGCAGTCCAACGTCGACCCGCGCGACCCCGTAGAGCGCGTCCAGGCGACGACCGATCCGGCGACGGAGCGGCTCGAGCTCGGCGCCCGCGACGCCGACCTCGGCTGCGCGCTCGACCGCCGCGTGTGCATCGGCGAGGAGTTCAACGGCCTGCTCGGGATCGCGATCCACGAGGTCGGCGCCGTCGACGCGCTCCTCGACCGACGCAACCAGCTCCACCGCCCGGGCGATCGATTCCCGGGCGATGGCGGCTCGCGGGATGGCGTCCGTCGGCTTTACGGCCGGGAGGGCGGCGACCGTCGAGCCGACCGCCAGGATGGAGGCCACGACGACCATGCCGGCAAGCCCGAGCCGCCGGCGCCGGCCCTGCTCGCGCTCCGCGGTCCGCGGGATGGTTCGCGGGTATTCCGGGCGCCGGTGCGGCACGAAGGCGAGGATCCAGCTCATCAGCGTCAGCAGTCCCCGGCCGAGCGCGGACCTGGCGCCCTCGGCCGCGCCGCCGGCGCGGTGCAGTCCCCGCCCGATCGCGTCGGCAAGCGGGACGGGGCTCTGGTCCGGGAGGCCGGCGAACGGCTCGGCGGGCCTGACCGGCTCGAGATGATGGGTGGTCGCCGTGGACGGCAGCTCCGTGACCTCGACTGCCATGATGCCGTCGGAGCCGGATCCTCCGCGAATGGCGAAGACGTGCTGGAGGTGCTCCACCGCCTGCCCCGGCCGCATGGCACCGAGCGCCCGCTTCAGCTCCTCGACCCCGACGGTATGCGCGAAGTGGCGGCTGACGAGCGCGATGCGGTCTTCCGGGGCCAACGCGCCCTGCCAGGTGTAGGGCTCGACCTCGAGCGCCTCGCCCAGCGAGGCAGCCACGCGTCGGCGACGGACGCGTGGGTCCTCCTCGGTCACGGCGGGCGGGGGCGGCACCTCGTACATCCGGCCGTCGCGGACGATCACGGCGCTGGCGGGACCGAGCTTGGCGGCGTGGGCCTCGTGCCCGCGCACGACCACCGCCACGATGCTCACGCCCGAGCGCCTCGGGATGCCGAGTCGCTTGCGGCCGTGGTAGAGGCGCCGGTTCGCGCCGGCCAGCGCCTTCGCAAGGGAGACCACGACGCCGGCGGACAGGTCGTAGTAGTAGTCGCGCTGGATCGCGTCGAGCGCCTCTCGGGCGGCCCTGGCCAGATGCGAGCTGCCGCCGGTCAGCTGGGCCAGGAGGAACAGGCTGCCCTTCGTCCGTGCCAGCGCCCCCACAGAGGGCTCGTGGAAGGTCGTCAGGTCGAATGCGTCGGCCGGCCGTTCCTCCGCGGACTGAAGTCCGATCCTGGTCGCGAGGCGGTTGCTCATGGGCCGGCCCGGGTGCTCGTGATGAGTGCTCGGGGGCAGTATAGGGACGGGTCAGGCGCCGCTTCGACCCACCGATACGGCCACTCCGACCAGCACGATGGTCGCCCCCGGCCTGCCGCGCATCCGCTCGTTCACGGCCCAGGTCAGCGCATCGGCACGGAGGGTCAGCTCCTGCGCAAGCATCGCATCGGAGGCCTCGACATGCGCCGTGCCACCGGTCACGCGACGCACCCGGCTGGTGAGCGGCCCACGTTCGAGGCGCGCGTCGGCGACCACCTCGGCCCATGCCAGGCGGACCTGGGCCAGGGCCAGCTGTTCCGCGCCGCCCGGCCCCACGCACGCGTTGAGAGCGCGCTGGACGGCCAGACCGGCCTCTCCGCGGCCGGTCCCGGTCTCGGTCATGCCTCCGGCACCAGCGCCCCGTCCTCGATGCGCCAGACGGCAGCCTCGCGCCTGCGCGCACCCTCCAGGGTGCCCGGATCCGCGGTGGTCACGATCACCTGTCCGCGCCGCGTGAGCAGCGCGGACAGGCGTGAGGCGCGGTCAGGGTCAAGCTCGCTGAAGACGTCGTCGAGCAGGACGATGGGCCGGAGCCCATCGACGCCGAGCAGGTCGGTCTCCGCAAGCTTCATGGCCAGGATGATCGTCCGCTGCTGGCCACGGCTGGCGTGGGCCGCGACATCCCGCCCGCCGAGCTCGGCGCGGAGGTCGTCGCGCTGCGGCCCGACCAGGCTGACGCCGTTCCAGGCCTCCTTCTGCCGCATGTCCGCGATCCGGAGGCGGTAAGCGGCGGCCAGCTCGTCGTCGCCCGGGATCCGCTCCGACGGGTCGGACCGATCCGGCCAGGCCTCCTTCAGGCCGTCGACGTAGGCCAGCCGAACGGCGCCTCCGTGCTCGTCGGGGCTGGCGACCGCGTCGTGCAGCGGACCGATCCGCTCGAGCAGCCCCGCGAGCACCTCCAGGCGAGCCCGCATGACCCGCGCGCCGGTCAGCGCGAGCTTCTCGTCCCAGAACGCGAGGGCGTCCAGTGGCGCCTCCTCCGCCCTGATCGCACGCAGCAGCGCGTTGCGCTGGGCGACGACCCGTGACACCTCGATCAGGTCCCGGGCCGCGCGGCGGTCGCGCTGCGCCACGATGCCGTCCAGGAAGCGGCGGCGGTCGCCCGGCGAGCCCACCAGGAGAAGCATCTCCTCCGGCCGGAACAGGACGACCCGCGCGACCTCCGCCAGCGAGGCCGCGCGGCGCGACACGCCGTTGACCTGGAGGCGCTTGTGCACTCCGGCGGGAGGATCCACGCCCGGCAGGACGAACTCGATGGTGGTCGCGCCACCCAGCTCGAGCCGGACCCGCGCGAACGGCGCCCCGTGGCGAACCAGCTCGGCGTCGGCGTCGGCGCGGTGCGAGCGGCCGACGATCGTGGTGTGGATCGCCTCGAGCAGGTTCGTCTTGCCCGTCCCGTTCGGCCCGGCCACGACCGTGAGCCCGGCATCGGGCTCGATCTCCGCGGCCGCATAGCTGCGGAAGTCGACGAGCTTCAGCCGCGTCAGCACCATGGTGGCTTCGGCGGCGCGCGGCGCGGCGCGCAGGGCCATGAGGGCTCCTACGACGCGGTCCGCACCGGCATGATGACGTGGACGTAGTCGTCCTTGCCGATGC
>JACCWY010000214.1 GCA_013697395.1 Chloroflexota bacterium
ACCGCGCAGCGGGTTGCCAGCCTGCCGGCCTTCGTCGACTTCTACAATCGGTCCCGACCACATTGGTCGCTCGCAGGCCAGCCGCCGCTGAGCCGGGCTCCCGTCAACAACGTGAGTGGGAAGAACACCTAGGGCGCGAGCCGCTCCGCCAGCCAGCCGATCGCCTCGGGATAGCGCCAGTCGATCCCGCCGTGGGTGCCGTCGAACAGCTCGAAGCGAAGCCGGTCGTCATCGATGCCGAGTGTCGCCAGCTCGGCGCGGAACGCTTCCGCCCCGAGGTCGAGGAAGTAGTCGTCGCTCCTGCCGGCATCGATCCAGATGGCCCGGAGGCCGCGCAGCGCATCGGCCCGCTGAGCGGCCATGCGGACGGGATCCCACGCGAGCCACCGCTCCCAGATCTCGGGTAGCAGGCGCCCCGTCAGCGGCTCGAAGGGCAGGCGGACGGTGCCGTCCGCATCGGCCGAGTAGCAGGCGGCCATGCACCATACGTTGAGCAACGTGCCGTCGCTCGCCTTCCCGCGCCCCGGGCGCGATCGGAAGTCCGACCAGAAGGCTTCATACGACCCGTCGTACTCGTCTCGCAGCGCGCGGGCGGCCTCTCGGAAATCGGGCTGGTAACAGACCTCGAAGAGCGAGTCGCCCGCGTGGGTCACGAGCCCGCCGAACAGGTCGGGGCGCAGCATCGGGGTCACCATGGCGCCGTAGCCGCCGGAGCTCTTGCCCGCCACTCCGCGGTGCTCGGGGACGGGCATCGTCCGGTAGCGCGCATCGACGAATGGCAGGACCTCGTCGCAGAGGTAGGTGTGGTACCGACCGGTGCCGGCCGAGTCCACGAACTGCGAGCCGCCGAGGCTGGTCCAGGCGTCGACGTACACGACCACCGCCGGGGCAGCCGCGCCGGTCGCGAACCAGTCGTCGATCGCCTCAGGCGTGGTCCGCGTGAACGCCTTGCGCGAGTTCCACATGTCGAGCTGCCCGGTCAGCCCCTGCAGCAGGTAGATCGATGGATAGCGCCGATCGGGATCGTCGTCGTATGCGGGCGGGGTGTAGACGTAGACCGGGCGCCGGTGAGGGTCCCCCAGCGGGTTCGTGGTCAGCGCCTCCGAGTCGATCGTCAGCTCGTCCAGGCGTCCGGCCCAGGCGTGTCCCCAGGGAGGAGGAAGGTCCATTGCGGCGAGGGTAGTCGCTATGCGGTCTCGCCGCGCAGCTCGACCCGCTCGAGGCGTCGGATGGCGAGCGCCGCCGCGAGGAGCGCCACCACGATGCCGACGGCGAGCGCAACTCCGACGCCGAGCTCTGCCTGGGCGGCATCCCCGCCGCCAAGCGCGTCGGCAACTGCGAGGGCGTGCTGGCGAATGCTGAGCACGCGGGTGCCGGCGAACAGGGCCGCGACGACGCCCTCCCACACCACGACATACGCCAGGCCGATCACCAGCGCGCGCGAGGTGACGAGCGAGAGGGCAAGGAAGACAGCGGTGTATTCGAGTGCCCCGACCATGGCGGCCAGCGAGTACCCGGTCGCCAGGTTTGCGTTCGGATGGGCGATCAGCCCGGCGAGGGCGATGGCCGGCACGACCAGGACCATCACGACGAGCCAGGCCACGGCGAGCTTGACGAGGACGATGCGCCAGCGCGGGATTGGCTTCGCAAGGAGGTAGACGATCGTGCCATCGTCGAGCTCTGAGCCGAGCGCGGCGGTGCCGACGATCACCGCCACCAGCGGCAGCAGGACGCCAAGGCCGAAGTCGCCGAGCAGCCGGCGCGTGACGTTGAGCGCATCAGCGTCGCTCGGACCGCCAAGCCGGTAGAGCAGCGTCGCCAGCACGAGGAGCACGCCGACCAGCGCAAGGAGGAGCGTGCGACGCCGGTTCAGGAGTGCCCGCAGGGTCAGGCTCACGAGCGTCGAGGTCATCGGCGCACCAGGTAGCTGAAGACCGATTCGAGCGACTCGTCCGCCGGATGCAGCTCCAGGAGGGAGACCCCGGCGCGCTGCGCGGCCGGAGCGACGGCCCGGGTCAGCGCGCCGTAGTCGCCCGTCCGCACGGTGAGGAAGCCGTCGCGGAGCTCGACCGCGTCGATCTCCGCCTCGGCCAGAAGCTCCCGGGCCAGGCGCCGATCGTCGCTCGAGCGCAGGGTGAAGCGGTGCGGGCGATCGGTCATGAGGCGCCGGATGCGGCGGAAGTCACCGCTTGCCGCAAGGCGCCCCGCAACCACCACCAGGACTCGATCGGACAGCCGCTCGACCTCCTCGAGAATGTGGCTGCTGAAGAGGATCGTCCGTCCCTCGGCCGCGTGGCGGCGGAGAAGATCCATCATGTGGAGGCGCTGCCGCGGGTCCATCCCGTTGAACGGCTCGTCCAGGATGAGCACGGGTGGATCGTGGACGAGCGCCGCCGCCACCTTGGCCCGCTGTCGCATCCCCTTCGAGTAGCCACCGATGGCCCGGTCCGCGGCCGGCTGGAGCTCGACGAGGTCGATCGCGCGCTCCGTCGCTTCGACCGGGTCCGGGACCCCCTGGAGCGATGCCGACGCGGCAACGAACTGGCGCCCGCTGAGGAAGCCATACACGGCCTCGCGCTCCGGCACGAAGCCGATGGATCGGTAGATGTCGGGATGGCGCCAGGTCGGCCTGCCGTCGAGATGGACCTCACCGGCGGAGGGCGCCAGGAAGCCCGCCATCATGTGGAGCAGGGTCGTCTTGCCCGCGCCGTTCGGGCCGAGCAGGCCGGTGATGCCGGGACCGACCTCGAAGCTGACGTCGTTGACGGCGACGACGTTGCGATACCAGCGCGAGACGCCGGCTAGGACGAGCGTGCTCACGTCGTGACCCGCCGGTAGCGGAGCGCGAGGATCGCCCAGGAGCCCAGAACCAGCACGGCCGTACCCGCGCCGTAGGTCCACAGCGGGAGATCGGACTGCGCCACCGGCGACTCCGCGATGCTGCCGCCGAAGAGCCACTCGCGCGCGCCGTCAATGGTGGCGAGGGGATTCAGGAACGGCGCGACGTCCACCAGCCCGCCACCCGACTCGGCGAAGATCGCACTCACGACGCCGCCGATGAGGAAGACGCCCAGCACCGCGCCCGCGGCATACGCGCGCCGCGCGGCGAGGGCCGAGATCGCGAGTCCCAGGCTTGCCAGCGCGATCGCGTGGATCACGCCGTTGCCGATGATGCCCGGCAGCGCGCCGATCTCGTCTCCGAGCGCGCCGAGCACGTCCTCCGCCGCCAGGACTCGGCCGGCGAACAGCACGAGCACCGGCAGCAGTGTCAGCGCCAGCAGGCCGGTAGCCAGGGCGGTCAGCTTTGCCACGACGTAGTCGACCCGCCGGATCGGCCGGCTGAAGTAGAGCGGCAGGACCCGGTGCCTCATGTCGTTCACGACCAGCTCCGGGGCCTGGGCGGCGATGAAGATCGTGAACAGGGCGCCGATGCCCCAGAGGTAGTTCTCGTAGCTGTACAGCTCGACGATGTCGCCGACCAGGACGCGGATGGCGACCGCGATGACCGCGGGGGCCAGCGCCAGCACGACCCCTCCCCACGGCAGGATCTTCGAACGCGCGGAGCGGCCGAGCCCGAAGACGGCGCGCAGCCCGGCCCCCACGACCGCGCCGACCGCACCACGCCGTCCGAGGCGCGGACCGTCGTAGCGGCGGTAGCCGATGTCGTAGATCGTGCCGGACGGCTGCTCAGCCGAAGCGGTCATTGGTGCCTCCGGCGCGGAACAGGTCCTCGAGCTGGTGCCGCCGCTGCTCGATGCGCACCACCGCCAGGCAGAGCGCGACGGCCTCGTCGCGCACCGCGTCGTAGACGGTGAACTCCCCGTCGCCTCCTGTGGCCAGGTCGGCGACGACGATGCGGCCGTCGGCGCGGGCATCGATGCCCCGGGCCACAAGGCGCTCCGCAAGCGCGTCGGCCGGCTCATCGGTCTCGACCAGCAGCATGCCCGTTCGCTCCGTGAAGCTCGATACGGACGCAGTTCGAAGCAGCCGGCCGCCATCGATGGCCACCAACCAGCCGGCCACCCGCTCGATTTCGCCGAGGAGGTGGCTGGCGACGATGACCGCGATCCCGAACTC
>JACCWY010000359.1 GCA_013697395.1 Chloroflexota bacterium
GTCCGCGTGGCCTTCAAGCGGCTCTGGGACGCGGGGCTCGTGTACCGCGGCAAGGCACTCGTCAACTGGTGCCCGCGCTGCCTGACCACCATCAGCGATCTCGAGAACGTCCACCACGAGGAGGCCGGCACACTGTGGACGATCCGCTACCACCTCGAGCGCGCCGATGGCACCCCCGATCCGGACGCCTGGATCAGCGTGGCCACCACGCGTCCCGAGACCCTGCTCGGCGATACGGCGGTGGCGGTGCATCCGGAGGACGATCGCTACCGTGCGCTCGTCGGCCGCCACGCCATCCTGCCCTTCCTCGGACGCCGCCTGCCCATCGTGGCCGACGAGCACGTCGATCGGGCCTTCGGGACCGGCGCGGTCAAGATCACGCCCGCGCACGACCCCGATGACTACGAGCTCGCCAAGCGGCACGGGTTGCCGGCGATCAACGTCCTCGAGCCCGACGCACGCATCAACGCGGCCGGTGGTGACTTCGCCGGCCGCGACCGGTACGACGCTCGCGAGGCGATTCTCGGTCGCCTGCGCGACGACGGCGATCTCCAGGACGAGCGCACGCACTCGATGGTCATCGGTCGCTGCGACCGCTGTGGCACTGTGGTCGAGCCGCGCCTCAGCGTGCAGTGGTTCGTCCGCGTCAAGCCACTCGCCGAGCGCGCACTGGCATCGGTCCGCGAGGGTCGAACGCGGATCCTGCCGACCCACTTCGAGAAGGTCTACGCCCACTGGATGGAAAACATCCACGATTGGGCGGTCGGGCGCCAGCTGTGGTGGGGGCACCGCATCCCGGCCTGGTTCTGCCCTGACGGCCACATCACCGTCACCGATGCGGAGACCGGCCCGGACGCCTGCGCCGAGTGCGGCCGGCCGGCGACCGACCTGACCCAGGAGACCGACATCTTCGACACCTGGTTCAGCTCCGGCCTGTGGCCCTTCAGCACCCTCGGCTGGCCGGACGCAACCGCGGACATGGCGCGGTTCTATCCGACCAGCGTCATGGAGACCGGCTACGACATCCTCTTCTTCTGGGTCGCCCGCATGATGATGCTCGGCCTGTTCTGCACCGAGGTCGAGCCGTTCCACACCGTCTACCTGCACGGGATGATCCGCGCCGAGGGCGGCGTCAAGATGAGCAAGACCAAGGGGAACAGCGTCGACCCGCTCGGCATGGTCGACGAGATTGGCGCCGATGCGCTGCGCTTCGCGCTCGTCAGCGGCTCCGCGCCGGGGAGCGACATGCGCCTGACGCAGGCGAAGCTCGACGGCGGGCGCAACTTCACGAACAAGCTCTGGAACGCCGCGCGCTTCGTGCTGGCAAACCGTCCCGACGCGGGCCGGGCCGGCACCGGCGATCCGACGCTGGCGGTGCGCTGGATCCGCTCGCGGATGTCAGATGCGACGGAACGCGCCACGCGCCAGCTGAACGGGCTGGACCTCGGAGGCTACGCCGCGACGGCGTACGAGGCTGCCTGGAGCGACTACTGCGACTGGTTCGTGGAGATGGCCAAGGTCGACCTGCGACGCGACGATGCGAGCGCCGACGAGCGGGCGATGACATGGGCCGCAGCGGCGGACGGGCTCGGCGCGCTGCTGCGCCTCCTGCATCCGCTCATGCCGTTCGTGACCGAGGAGATCTGGCAGGCGTTGCGCGAGGCTGCGCCTGAGGCAGCGGGGGAGCCGCTGCTCATCACCGCACGCTGGCCGTCGCCGGCGGGCGAGGACCGCGAGGCCGAGGCGACATTCGTCGACCTGGCAGCGCTCGTCCGTGGCGTCCGCAATCTGCGGACGGAGGCTTCGGTGCCGGCGTCGGCCCGGGTTCCGCTCTTCGTCGAGCCGTCGGGCGACGAGGCAGCGGAGGCGCTCCGCCGCGATCTGCGATATCTCGAGGCGCTGGCCCGTGCGCGACCGATCGAGCTCGTGGCTCCCGACAGCAAGCGTCCTGCCCAGGTCACGTCGGGCCGCCTCGGCGTGGCCTGGCTCGGGGAGAAGGGGCCCGGCGACACGGAGGCCGGCGTCGCACGTCGCGCGGCGCAGCTCGCCCACCTGGACGCCAACATCGCGCGCATCGAAGCGCTGGTGGCCAACGAAGCGTTCACGGCGCGGGCGCCGGGCAGGGTCGTCGAGGGCGAGCGCAACCGGCTTGCCGACCTGCGAGCGCAGCGCCGTCGATTGGCGAGGGGATAGTCACTCGGCCCGCCGCGGAGGTGGCGAGACGGCTGCTGCTAGAATCGGCCGCGCTGCCAGAAAGGGGTCATTCCACCAGCATGTCGTTCCTCAGGCGCAAGAAGCAGGAGCCATCGGCTCCGCCGCCGCCGATGCCGGTCCACGAAGAGGTGGTCGCGCAGGAGTACTCGGTGCGCCAGACATTCGTGGCTCGCAGCAGCGATGGCCTTCGCCTGCGCGCGGATCCGGCCACCGCGCTCGCTGTCCCAGGCATCGTCGAGCCGTTGAGCCAGACCCCGGTGGAGACGATCGAGCCGCTGCCGCTCGAATACTCCGACGCCTCACCGGCCATCGAGCGGTTCAACGAGGTGCAGCAATGGGTGCTGGCGCGGCGCGAGGTCAGTCCGATCGGGCGGCACGGCCTGTATGTGCTCGAGCTGACCGATGCGCTCGACATGACGGTCGACACGTTCTGCTGCGGGCTGCTGCATGGCGACACCGACACGAGCGGCTACCCGGAGTACAACGCCATCGTCGGTGGGCTCGCCTCCCACTGGGACGAGCTGTCCGGCGAGCTCATCGTGCGAGCCGTGATCGGCTGGGGTGGCAAGGGCCTCCGGGGCGACACGGACCGCATCGGTCAGAAGCTCCTCAGCTCGCTCTACCAGCAGGTCGTGGCGTCCGGGTACAGCCTCGGTGAGGCGGAGCAGGCTCGGCTGCCCTCCATCGGCGGACGGTCCGGGCTGACCTGCGCGCACTGCGGCTTCGAGGCTGGCAACGCGAGCGCCTTCTACTGCCCGAAATGCGGAATGCGCATGATCCGGGGCAACTGACCCGGTCAAGTACTTTCGGCGTGGTCGCCAGTAGGCCCAGTCCCATTGCCCCCGACGGCCCGTCGCCGGAGACTGGTGCGGACGGTCACCAGACCGACGATTTCCGAACTCCACCGGTAAGGAAGGGCAATGGAGCGACCCACCATCCTGCTCGCCGTCGAAGGCGAGTCCCGAGTCCTACATGGATGCGCTCACGCGCGCCGGCTTCGCCCCGACGTCCTTCGAGAGTGGGGCCGCGCCGAACGGACCGTTTGACCTCGCCGTCATCGACTGCGAGCGCGGCGATGTGCCGGCCACGGCCCTGTACGCGGCGCTGCGCGCGGACGACGTGCCCGTCCTCCTCCTGATCGGCGCCGATGGCGACCTGCCCATCGGCCTCGGCGCGAGCTCGGACGATCTCGCCCTCAAGCCGATGCCGCCGGAGGCGCTCGTCTTTCGGCTGCAGGCGCTCCTCATCCGAACCGGCGGCCATCTGCCGACCGAGTCCGGCGCATGGGCCTCATCCGAGAGCCTGACCGCCGCATCAGTCGCCGGAGAGGGTCACGTCGTCTCGATCTTCGCTCCCAAGGGAGGCGTCGGGAAGACGACGGTTGCCGTGAACGTGGCCGTCGCGCTGCGTCAGCAGACGCGCGCGGAGGTGCTCCTGTTCGATGCCGATGTCGGCGTCGGAAACGTGACCGCGGTGCTCGACGTGCCCTACCGCCTCGGCCTTGCCGACCTCTCCGACAGCCCCCCGGAGGAGTGGACCGATACCGCCTTCGAGCACGCCGTCAGCACCCACACCGCCAGCGGGCTGCGAGTCATGACCTGGGGTACCGACCCGGCCGAGTCCGAGCGGGTCTCGGTCGATCTCCTGCTCGCCGCCCTCCGCTGGGCGCGCAACCACCACTCATACGTGATCGTCGACAACCACCCTGGCTACGACGACCGGACGATGGCGATGCTGGCCGTCTCGAACGAGATCTTCCTCGTCGTCACCCCCGAGGTCGGCGCCCTGCGCAACAGCGCCCAGTTCCTTGTGCTGGCGCGTGAGCTCGGCCTTGCCAGCGTCGTGAAGGTCATCGTGAACCGCGCGAACCATGGCATCGGGCTTGAGGCCATGGCGTCCGCGCTCGGCCTGCCCATCGCGGCCACGGTCGTCAGCAGCGGCCCAAAGGCCGTGATTGCCATGAACGAAGGCATGCCGGTCATCACCAAATTCCCACGCGAGAAGATCGCAGACGACCTCCATCGGGTGGCACGGCTGATCTCGCAGCCCGACGGTCCGCAGGAGACCGCGCCCGAGATGACGGCCCGCCGGTGGTGGACAGGCTTCGGAACCCGCGCCTCGAGCGCGTAGGCGCCGAATCCCGGCACGGTTCGCCTACGGTGCGTTGCGTGTCCCCAGTCGCACTGCCATCATTCGCGCGCCGTGCCGACGTATGACTATCGCTGCCGCTCATGCGGCAGCGTCACCGAGGTGATCCACTCCATGCTCGAAGACGGGCCAACGGCCTGTGAGCGCTGCGGCGGCGTGCTGCGTCGCGTGCTCTTCCCGAGCGGGATCATCTTCAAGGGCTCGGGCTTCTACCGGAACGACTCCCGTCCGAGCTCGTCGAGCTCCGAGAGCGGCTCGGACGGCTCGGACGGCTCCCCGGCATCGCCCTCCGATGTGAAGTCGGGCGCAACCAAGGCGAGCGAAGCTGGAGCTGCCGGCGCGAAGACGCCGGCCGGATCCGACTAGGCGGACTGCGCCTGGCGCGTCCCGCATCGGCGGCAGAAGCGCGCATTCGCGGACAGCGACAACCCGCACTGGCCACAGCTCTGCACGCCGACGTGAGCTCCGGCGCTGGCGACCTCTCGGGCGGACGCTTCCCAGAACGATCCGCGCAATGCCGCCGCGCGCGCCAGGTCCGCCGGGGTCGTGGCCGCACCCCGGGACCGGTATGGCAGGACCGCCGGCTCGGCAGCCGCCTGGTGCGGACCTCCGAGGCCGAGGTCGTCGAGCTGCGCGCGGCGCGCGGCGAGCTCCGGGGTGTCGACTTCGGCGGCGGCGACCTGCTCGACCTCCGTGGGTGTCGGCACCGGGCGGGTCGGGAAGTGGAGGATGGTCTCGTGAATCGGCGTCAGCCGCCGCTTGGCCTCCGGCTCGGGCTCGACCTCGGCGGCGACCGGCTCCGGCTCGGGCTCGACCTCGATGTCCTCGTCCCAGGCGACGACGCGCAGCGGCAGCCATACGGGCTCGATTTCGATTTCGGCGGCGATCGGCTCCCGCTCGAGCGCGTCCAGCTCGGGCCAGATCGGCTGGGCTTCGGCCACGACCGGCTCGGGCTCCGGCTCGACCTCTGCCACGACCGGCTCCGGCTCGGGCTCGACCTCTGCCACGACCGGCTCGGGCT
>JACCWY010000372.1 GCA_013697395.1 Chloroflexota bacterium
ACCTAAGGCTGAAGCATTCGGTGTGCGTGCGGTACGGGGGTCGTCGTTCTCTGGCGGCCTCTCGTACCGCACGGCGTTCAGAAGCACCAGCAGTGCCTCTGCCTCGACCTCGTTATCGGGCTGGACCTGCAGCCCCCCCTGCCACCAGAAGACCTTCATACATCCTTCTTTCGGCCGCTCCACCGCGCGGCAGCAGCCTTCTTGGCGATCCGCTTGCGGTGCGCCTGAGTCATGGTCTCCATTCGCCGCTTTCCGCCCACCTTCCCGCCCTTCGCTCCGAGCTTCGCCATGTGTTCCCGGTATTGCGCCTCAAAGTCGAGGACAGGTTCGTCTTGTACTCGGCTCATGTGCTCCGCTAGTATGGCGTGAGCGGCGCGATTAGGGTCGGTCGGGCGCTTGGGTTTCGCGGGCGTTTTCAGCTTGCGGACTGGCTTCTTAACCGGCTTTGGCATACGGCCAGTATCGCACGGTTCAGGACTGCATAAATTTCCTGGCGTATGCAAAGGAACCCACTACCTGTCTAGTCCTTTTATTGCTGAGACTTAGCGCCAGTGCTATGATGAACGATCCTGCGATGCGGATCTATTTCGACCATAACGCGACCACCCCGCTCGATCCCGCTGTCGCGGAGGTCGTCGCTCGCACTGCTAGGGATACTTTCGGCAATGCGTCGAGTGTTCATTACTTCGGGCAGCAGGCCAAGGCGATCTTAGACGAGGCGCGGTCTGCCGTGGCGGCCCTCATCAACGGCGAGCCGTCGGAAGTGGTCTTTACGAGCGGCGGCACCGAGTCGGACAACTTCGCCATCCGGGGAATCGCCGAGGCTCTCGAGCCCACAGGCCGGCGACACCTGGTCGCCAGCGCCATCGAGCACGAGGCCGTGTTGAACACGTTCAGAGCGCTCAGCCGCCGGGGGGCGCGGACGACGCTGATCCCTGTCGACGCGACCGGGATTGTGACGTCGGCGGCGCTCGAGGCGTCGCTCGCGGACGATACGGCGCTGGTGTCCGTGATGCACGCCAACAACGAGATCGGCACGATTCAGCCGATCGCGGATCTGGCCCGCGTAGCCCACTCGCGCGGCGCGATCGTTCACACCGATGCCGTCCAGTCAGTCGCAAAGATCCCGGTCGATGTCCGCGCGCTCGGGGTGGATCTGCTTTCCTTGTCCGCGCACAAGTTCAACGGTCCAAAGGGGGCTGGCGCGCTGTGGATCAAGCGCGGGACGCGGCTGTCAGCCATCCTCACCGGCGGCAAGCACGAGCGAAACCGGCGGGCAGGGACCGAGAACGTCCCGGCCATCGCAGGTCTTGGCGCGGCCGCGCGACTGGCGATCGCCAGACTGGCGACCGAGGCCGCCCGGCTCTCCGCGTTGCGCGATCGTCTCGAGGCTGGCATTCTCGCGGCGGTCCCCGGCGCCGCTGTCAACGGTGCCCGCGGGTCCCGTGTTCCCAACACGACGAACATCAGCTTCGAAGGTGTCGAAGCCGAGTCCCTGCTCATCGCGCTGGATCTTGACGGTGTGGCCGTCTCGACCGGCTCCGCGTGCTCCTCCGGCACGCTCGAGCCGTCGCACGTCCTGCGCGCGATGGGCATGTCGTCTCACCGGTCGCAGAACTCCATCCGCATCAGCCTGGGCGCCGGCAACACCGACGAGCAGGTCGACTACGTGATCAGCCGCCTGCCGGCCACCGTCCAGAAGCTGAGAACCTTGACAAGGGCGGCGCGATGAGCCGCAGCACATGCGCGTAGTCGTCGCGATGTCGGGCGGCGTCGACTCGTCAGTGGCCGCCGGCCTGCTCGTGCGGGAAGGCCACGACGTCATCGGCCTGTCGATGCAGCTGTACGATCAGCGCGAGGGCGAGACGGCGATGGGCTCCTGCTGTACCATCGACGACCTCCACGACGCGCGCCGCGTCGCGGCCCGCCTCGGCATCCCCCACTACATCCTGAATTTCGAACAACAGTTCCGGGAGCACGTCGTATCGAACTTCGTGGAGGAATACACGGCGGGCCGCACGCCGATCCCCTGCGTACAGTGCAACGGTGACCTGAAGTTCGCCACGCTGGCCGAGCGCGCGGCCGGGCTCGGCGCCGCCTTCGTCGCGACAGGCCACTTCGCCCGCGTGGAGCGCGACGACGCGTCCGGACGACGCGTGCTGAAGCGCGGCGTCGATGCGGCCAAGGATCAGTCGTACTTTCTGTTCACGCTGACGCAGGCACAACTCGCATGCGCGGTCTTCCCGGTCGGCGCATTGGACAAGGCCCGCGTACGCGAGCAGGCCCGCGAGTTACGCCTCCCGGTCGCCGACAAACCGGACAGCCAGGAAATCTGTTTCGTGGCCGACGGTGACTATACGGGGTTTCTGGAGCGGCACGGCACGCGCCCGGCGTCCGGCCCGATCCGCGATCTGGATGGCCGGACGGTCGGACGGCACGAGGGCGTTCATCGGTTCACGGTCGGTCAACGGAAGGGGCTCGGGCT
>JACCWY010000379.1 GCA_013697395.1 Chloroflexota bacterium
GTCTACGACGATTCGAGCGGCGATGCCCTGGAGCTCGGTCGCATCATGGTGTGGGAGCCGGGGACGCGGCTCGCGTGGCACAGCTCGGTCGACGACGTCGAGATCGAGGTGCGTTTCGAGGCGACCCAGGGCGGCACCACGGTCCGCGTCCAGGCGCGGATCCCGGCCGGCGGTCGGGACCGGGGCGGCACGTCCTGGGTGCGCGTGGTCCCGCCCTGGTTCGGCGCGTGGTGCGCGCGGCGCGACTCGGCGCCACACGAGCCACGCGAGCTCGCTCGGCTGGCGATGGCCATCTCGTACGTCAAGCCTGGCACTGCCGCCCGCTGGCTCGCATCGGCCTTCGGCTTCGAGCCCGTCGGAACCTTCCCCGACGATGACGGCCCCGGGGAGTGGACGGAGTTCCACATCGGCAACGCCGCGCTCATGCTGTTCAAGCTCGACGGCGACGCGCGCGAGACCGCCCGCACGCATGTGCCATGGGTCTTCGTCGACGACCTCGATGCCCACTTCGCGACCGCCAAGGAGCGGGGTGCCACGATCGTCGAGGAGATCCATCAGCACGGCTACCGCGCCTACGTCGCCGACGATGTCGAAGGACATCGCTGGACGTTCGTCCAGGCAAATCCGAGGATGGCCTGACCCGGCTTCGGGCGTCGTGACGGGGGTGCGTGACGGCTCTACCGGGGCCGCGCCAGCGTCGGCATCGACCTTGCACCATTGAACGGGCCTCCGCAATCGGCTGATGACGACCCGCCAGGAAGGGGACGACCGTGAACCTGCGCCGAACGCACCACCATCGAATCGGGCTGAACGGGATCGCCCTGCTGCTGGCCACCTGTGCCGTTCTGGTCGCGGCACCGGCCCTCGCCTCGGCTCCGGGACAGGTCGGGAACCACCTGCCCGCACCCGGCCCGCGCCAGTTCGACCTCGAGGCGCATCGGGGTGGCATCGGGCTCGTCACCGAAAGCACCCTGGAGGCCTTCGCCAACGCGCTCGAGGTCGGCGTCACCACAATCGAGCTCGACATCCAGATCACCGAGGACGGCCATGCCGTGGTCACTCACGACCGGCAGGTGTCCGACCTGAAGTGCGACGACACGACGGCCGCGTTCGCCGGCGATCCGGAGTTCCCGTATGTCGGCGACTACATTCGCAACCTCACCCTCGAGCAGGTCTGGACGCTCGACTGCGGCCATCCGCTGCCCGACTTCCCGAACCAGCAGGTTGTCGAGGGCGCCCGGATCCCGCTCCTGAGCGAGGTGTTCGCCCTGGCCGACTGCTATGGCGCGAACCAGGTCTGGTTCAACATCGAGACCAAGGTCGAGGCCGGAGCGCCGGAGCAGACGGCTCCGCGTGCGCTATTCATCGAGGTCGTGGTCGAGGAGATCCACGCGGCACGACTCCTGAACCGGGTGACCATCCAGAGCTTCGACTGGGGCGCGCTGATGCTGATGCGCGAGGTCGAGCCACGTCTGCCGATCGTGGCCCTCACGAACCGCGACTTCCTCCAGATCGGCCAGCCCGGTGCATCGCCGTGGCTTGGCGGCATCGACGTCGATGACTTCGGCGGCAGCCTGGTCGCCGCCGCGGCCTCCTTCGGCGCCGATGCGATCTCGCCGGTCCACGGCTTCCCGCAGAACGGCAAGGTCACCGACCCGGGCTACGAGCCATACACCACGCCGCAGCTGGTGGAAGAGGCGCACGCCGCGGGCCTTGCCGTCGTGCCGTGGACGATCGACGACCCGGCCACCATGGAGTCCCTGATCGACGCCGGCGTGGACGGCCTGATCACGAACTATCCGGATCGGCTTCGCACGATCCTCGGGGATCGCGGCTATAAGCTGCCGCGCACGTACGAGGCACCCAAGGGACAGGACTGCGTCGAAGAGGTCGCATCGCCCTGAGGGCTGGAACCTGCCCCTGCGGGACGGGTGGGGCATGATGGCGGGCCCGACCGGGTTCAAACCCGCGTCTCAACTTGGTGCGCATCCCCATCGCCGGGCGCGACAAGGGAACGCGTCGGACGGCAATCGGCCTAGTAACGCCACCGACATTGTCTGCATCGCCGCAAGCGGCGCCTGGTTGGGTGACACGGGCCACCGGCAGCCAGGATCCGCGAGCGGCAGACATCTGCCCTTGTCGAGGCCGATGCTCCGCGGCACACTCCGGGCGCATGGCAGCCATGGCAGGTCGTGATCCTGAGCGCGCGGCCGTCGACCGCCTTCTCGACGCCGCTTCCGCGCGCCTGGCGGCGCTCGTCCTGGAGGGCGAGGCCGGCATCGGAAAGACCACGGTGTGGCGCGACGCCGTCGGCCAGGTGCGTGCCGCGGCGCACGCCGACGCACAGGTCGGCGCGGTCTGGGAGCAGATCGGAACCGAGCGGCTGAACGGGGCGCGGCTGATCGTCGGGCACCTCGAAGAGCGTGGCGGCCTGCGCTCCGGGCTCGACCTCGCGGGCACGGCCGATCTCATCTGGGTACTCAACGATCCGGGCTTCTACCACATGTTGGTGCACCGGCGCGGATGGAGCACCGGGGCGTACGAACGCCAGCTCACCGATGTGCTGGTACGACAGCTCCTGTGAGGGATGTGGTTACCCGGTGCATGATGGGACCGAATGAAGCGGAATCGTGCGAACCCTGATGAAGACCGATTCGATGGCCGGAGCTCTGGCGAGCCTGGTGGCCGTTGCCATCGTGGCGCCCTGCAGCACGCCAGGGCCGAGCGCAAGGTCGGGTCGCGTGGCGATGTGGCGACCAGGCCGCGCCCATCGGCTGCCCTGCGCGTCAACAACGGGGGTTCGCCTGCGTGGCGAGCAAGCGCTTGGTGGCGGGGCCCGACCGGGGACGGACCCACGTTTCAGCGTCCTGCGGATCCCAATCGTCGGCCGCGACCAGTGGGTGCGCGCCGCTGATCCCGGCATGCGAACCGGTTCGAGCCCAGTGTCGTCCACCCGCACCTCCCAGTGACCCCACCTGTCGCGACCGCCCATGGGGCTCATCCACCGTGAACGCCGCCGAGCGCGCGGCTCTCGAGCACGAGACCTGGATTGCCTACCTGACGGGCGTGGTGCGATGCAACGGCGCGGCGCGCGTCCACCGTGATGGCGGGGCGGTGTCCATCCTCAGCGACATACCGTTCGACTGGTTCAACCAGATCCTGGTCGAGCGTCCGGACGCAACCCCGGCGGGCCTCCTGGCCGGCGTGGAGGAAGGGCGCGACCATGTCGGTGGCTTCGTCGTCCGACTGCGAGACGGCGTGGATGATCGCTTCATCCCGACTCTCACCCGGGCAGGGCTCGTCGCCGCGGGCGAGGCGACGACGACCCCGGGCATGGTCGCGTTCCCGATCAACCGCGACGCTATCGCCGACGCCATCGCGCCGAGCCGCCTTCGGGGGTTCGAGATTCACCGGGTCACGGATGCCGTTGGCATCGACGAGCACCGCAAGGTCGTCACCGAAAGCTTCGGCTCCCATCCCGCGGTCGCGCTCGGGACCACCTGTGCGGAGCTCCTCGACCGCCCGGAGTGCGTCGTGTACGTCGGCTACGCCGACGGCGCCCCGGTGGTCTCCGGGCTGGGCTGGCGAACCGGGCGGACGATCGGGGTGTACGCGATCGCAACGATTCCGGCGGCGCGTCGACGCGGCTACGGCGCGGCGATGACGGCTCGCGTCGTGACGGACGGATTGGCGGCCGGCTGCGACGTCGCCGCCCTCCAGGCGAGCGAATTGGGTCGACCGATCTACGAGCGGCTGGGATTCCGGGTAGACGTCCGCGATGCGGCCTACCTGTCCTCGGATCGAGCGCGTAACTAGCCTGTCTACGCTCAGGTTCCCACGCTCAGACCACGGCGGATCGACAGGACGGCTTATGAGTCCCCCGCTCTGCCACTGAGCTACTCCGCCACGCGGTTCGTGCTCAGATCGACAAGGAGACTGAGCACCGATGGGCGCCGGATGCGGCGGCTGCTGAACGTCATGGGCTAGCACTTGCGCTCCCCGAGGCGGTGGACGCTGAATGGCGGGCCCGACCGGATTCGAACCGGCGATCTCCAGCGTGACAGGCTGGCATGTTGGGCCGCTACACCACGGGCCCGCGGGAGCGACGGTGGCGGA
>JACCWY010000383.1 GCA_013697395.1 Chloroflexota bacterium
GCTGTTCGCCGGGCTCGTTGCGCAGCGCCGACGATCGCCCAGGACCGGCGGGCACGAAAACGTCCCGAAGGAACCGCCGTCGGACCGTTGATGCAATCTCTGGTGCCGTTGGCTGCCCCTTCGGGACAACCACAGGTTACGGTGGCGGGGTCGAGGGCGCAAGCCCCCTTCTCCACGAACTCTGGCCGCCGTCCGGCACTTATCCACATGTTGTCCCCAAGGGTGGACATTGACGATGCTTGACGCCGCCTTGACACGCGGGGCGTACGATCCCTCCCATGGGTAGCGAACCGCAGCGGGTCATCTTCGTCTGCACGCACAACAGCGCCCGCAGCCAGATGGCCGAGGGCATGCTCCGCGCATGGGCCGGTGACCGTTTCGAGGCCTTCAGCGCCGGGACGGAGGCGACGCGCGTCCGTCCCGAGGCGATCGCCGTGATGGCCGAGATCGGGATCGACATCTCCAGCCACACGAGCAAGACGCTCGAGCCATTCATGGGCGCGGCGTTCAGCTGGCTGATCACCGTGTGCGACCAGGCAAGGGAATCGTGCCCGACCATTCCGGGCGTGGTCCAGCAGGCACACTGGAGCATCGACGACCCCTCCGCGACCACGGGCGACGAAGATGCGCGGCTGGCTGCCTTCCGCGAGGCGCGGGACATCCTCCGCGACCGGATCCACATCTTCATCCTCGCGGCCGGTCGGACCGATCTGCCGCAGCCCGAGCCGCAGCAGATGGGGCGGACGCCCGGCTGATACCCTGCGCGGCGTGAGCCTCGCGGTCCCCGCCTGCCCGCACTGCACCACAGCGCTCGAGCGCCCGCTCGTCTGCGACCGATGCGGCTGGCGATGGCACGCGAACCCATTGCCGACGGCGGCCGTGCTCGTCGAGCGCCTGGAGGGCGATGAAGGGCCATCGGTCCTTCTGCTCCGCCGTGCGGTCGAGCCGGGGCTGGGCAGGTGGGACCTCCCGGCTGGCTACCTCGATCCGGGCGAGTCGTTCGAGCAGGCGGCGCGTCGCGAGACGCTCGAGGAGGCCGGCATCCCGATCGAGCTGACGGCCGTGGCCGGCGTCTACCACTCGCCGGCCGCGAACGCGGTGACCGTCGTCTACCGAGCCCGAACAGGCGAGCCGCCACCAGACGTGCGGCCCGGGGTCGAGACGAGCGACTACGCCTGGGTCCCGCGTTCGGCTGTCGCGCAGTGGCTGCCGCGCATTGCGTTCCCGTCCATGGCCAGCGCGCTCGCCGACTGGGGAGCCGGCCGCACCGGCGGCCCCTCCGCGGACGACGATTGAGGCTGCGCTACACTCGCAGCCGACCCACGATCGACAGGAGACCTATGCCCGACTCTCCCGTTCGCGTGGCCGTGACCGGAGCGGCCGGCCAGATCGGCTACGCGCTCTTGTTCCGGATCGCGTCGGGCCAGATGTTCGGGCCGGAGACGCCCGTCCGGCTCCAGCTCCTTGAGCTCCCGGCTGCCCTCAAGTCCCTCGAGGGTGTGCGCATGGAACTCGAGGACTGCGCCTTTCCACTGCTCGAGTCGGTGCTGTGCACCGCCGAGGGCGACGAGGCCTTCACGGATTCCAACTGGGCCCTGCTCGTCGGTGCCGTGCCGCGTCGAGAGGGGATGGAGCGCAAGGACCTGCTCGGCATCAACGGCGGCATCTTCACCGGCCAGGGAGAAGCGATCGCGCGCAACGCGGCCGACGACTGCCGTGTGCTCGTCGTCGGCAACCCGTGCAATACGAATGCGCTCATCGGGTCCACGGCCGCCGGCCGCCACGGGATGCGGCGCGAGCGATGGTTCGCGATGACGATGCTCGACGAGAGCCGTGGTCGCTCGCTGCTGGCTGCAAGGGCCGGGGTGCCCGTGTCGTCCGTTCGTGACCTGGCGATCTGGGGAAACCACTCCTCCACGCAATTCCCCGACGCGTGGCACGCGACCGTCGGAGGCCGGCCCGCGCCCGTGCTCATCGACGACGAGGCCTGGCTGGAGCGAGAGTTCATCGAAGCCGTCCAGGGTCGCGGCGCGGCGATTATCAAGGCGCGCGGCCAGTCGAGCGCGGCGAGTGCCGCCAACGCGGTGATCGACACGGTGCGCAACGTGGCCCGACCGACGGGCGAGATCTTCAGTGCCGCCATCCCGGCTCCGTCCGCTGGCGGCTACGACGTCCCCGAGGGCCTCGTTTTCGGGTACCCGCTGCGAGCAAGGGCGGGCGGCGGCGTCGAGATCGAGCAGGGCATCGAGCACGGCGAGTTCGCTCGCGAGAAGCTGGCGGCCACCACCGCCGAGCTCATGGAGGAGCGGGCCGCCGTCGAGGAGCTGCTGGCGTGAGGACGGAGGCGGCCACCCGCGACGACGTCTCACTGCGGGTCGGCGACCATGAGCTGCAGCTTCCGATCGTCGAGGGCACCGACGGGGACGACGGGATCGACATCGGCCGGCTGCGCGGCGAGACGGGGCTCATCACCTATGACCCCGGCTACGGGAACACCGGCGCCTGCACGAGCGCCGTCACCTTCCTCGACGGGGAGGAGGGCGTGCTGCGCTATCGCGGCTACCCCATCGAGCAGCTGGCGGAGCGGTCCAGCTTCCTGGAGGTGGCCTACCTCCTGATCTGGGGCGAGCTGCCGACGCGGGAGCAGCTCACGAGGTTCGTGACCGAGGTGACCCATCACACGCTCATCCGGGAGGAGATGCGCCACTTCTTCGACTCCTTCCCCGCCGACGCGCACCCGATGGCTGTCCTGGCCTCCGGCACGGTCGGCATGAGCACGTTCTATCCCGACTCGCACGAGATCTTTGAGGCCGATGCGGTCGAGATCACGATCAATCGGCTGATCGCCAAGCTGCCGACGCTCGCGGCCTGGTCGTTCAAGAA
>JACCWY010000391.1 GCA_013697395.1 Chloroflexota bacterium
GCCGCCACCCTAGCTGAACAGGCCGAGCGCGAAGCCGGCGAACAGGCCGAGCGCGACGGCGGGCACCAGGCTCGCGACGCGCAGGAAGGCCGGCCAGCCGGGCCCGCCCGCGAACGCGTAGGCCGGGATCGAGATCGGAAAGAGCAGCACCCCCGCCGACCAGGCGACGCGCGCCCGGACGCTCAGGTCCGAACGCTCCTGCACGTCGAGCCAGTAGGCCGCGATCATCAGAAAGCCGCCGACCGCGAGCACGGCAAAGGCGGTCCAGATCACCGGGAGCATGACGAACCGATGCTACCGCGCGCCGTCAGCCATCCACGTCGCGGCGGGCAATGTCATCGGCGCCGTTGAGCAGGTCGGTCAGGAAGGCGAGAGGGCAGCGCCGCGGCAGGCGCGGCTCCTCGCCCGGTAGCAGGGCGGCGACGGCGTCCCGGATGCCGGCCTCGAGCGCCGCGCGGGCCTCCCGGCCACGGACGGCTCCGGTCCGGATGGCGGGGCCGAAGCGAACCTCGATCCGGCGCCGGAACCAGAGGTGCGTGGAGCCGACGATGGCGCACGGCACGACCGGGACGCCGGAGGCGATGGCGAACGCGGCCGCGCCGTCCTCGAATGCGAGCAGCTCGGTCTCGCGGAACCCGATTCGGCCCTCGGCAAAGATACCGAGCACGCCTTCGGCCTCGAAGACGCGGCGGACGGCGCGGACGGCCGAGGTCAGGGTCGTCTTCTCCGGGTTGTAGGGAATGACCCCGCCGAAGAACGCCATGAGCCGGTTCTTGAAGCCGCGTCCGAAGTCCACCTCCCTGGGTCCGAACCAGGTGATGCGCGGCTCGATCGGGGCGACCGACAGCACGAGCATCGGATCGAAGCCGTTGTGGTGGTTGGCGACGAGCTGGAACGGCGGATCCGGCCAGCGCTCGAGCCCGACCGCCCGGACGTCGAACAGGCTCCGCATGACGGCACGGTTGATCCCCCACATGAACCGATACCGCGGCGTCACGGCCACGGACAGCTCGCGGGGCCCCGTCCTTCGTGCGCGATCCGACGCCGCGGTCACGCTGCCGCTGGCCGCGGCTCGTTGGCGGCCCCGCGGTCTCCGGCACGCGTCGGCTCATGCACGCGACGGAGCGCCAGCCCGCCGAGAACGAGCTCGAGCGCCATGACCACGAAGAGGACGCGGAAGCCGAGATCGGCCGCAATCGTCCGATCCGCGATGAAGAGCGCGACGGCAAACGTGATCACCCCGCCGACCGCCGAGCCGATGGGGCCGGCACCGGCGACGGCGATGTTGCTGATTCCCATGTACCGGCCCGACTCGGCCTTCGGAATGATGTCGGTCATCAGCGCCCAGTCCACGCCCAGGAACACGCCCGAGCAGATGCCGATCGGGACCGCCGCAGCGAGCACGACCCAGTAGGCGGGCGCGACGGCCAGCAGGAGGCCGCCCACGGCGCCGAACGCGATTGCCACGTACAGCACTGGCTTGCGTCCGATCCGGCTCGAGATGCGCGCGCCCGGAATGGCGGCGAGCAGGGCAGCGACGAGAAGCGTGACGAGCACCGGGATTGCCGCGCCCTGCGCCGCATTCGGCGCCATGCCGTGGGCGTTCTCCAGGTAGAAGACGGCGAACGCCTGGAGCGTGACGAGCCCTGTCAGGACCAGCAGGCGGCTGATCATGACCCACACGAAGTCGCGCTCGGCCAGGATGTCCGTGCCCCAGGCCGACTTCGCGCGTTGAAGCAGGCTCAGCTCGTTCGGTGGAGCGGGACGATCCGGCACCCAGATCACGGTGATCAGCATCGTCACCACCTCGATGAGCCCGATCACGGCGAACAGCCCCAGGCTGATCTCCGGGAAGCCGAGCAGATCCGGAAGGATGGCGATGAACAGGACGGCCAGCCCGGGCCCGATGAGGTTCCCGGCGAGGTTCGCGGCGCCGAGCAGGCCCGACGCCACCCCGACCTGGCGCGATGGAACGAGGTCCGGCACATAGCCCTGGTACGGCCCCTGGGCGAAGTTGCTGCTGAACTGGAGGAGGGCGACGCCGGCCAGGAACGGCCAGTACAGCTCGTTCCAGAAGGCCCACGCCAGGAACGCGAGGAAGACGAGGTCCATCGCCGTGCCGGCGACGATGTATGGCTTGCGACGGCCGAGCCGGTGGCGGGTATGGTCGCTGATGGCGCCCATCGTGGGCTGGACGAGGATCGCGATCACCACACCGATGGTGGTGATGGCGCCGACGGCCAGGCCGGCGAGTGGATGCTTTGCGTCACCCAGAACGCCGTCCGATTCGACCAGGCGCGGGATGACGCTGAAGGTGAGAGCACCCATGAGCGTGGTGATCGCCAGCCAGTAGGCGGTGACCGCCAGGAGACGCCCGGTCGACAGGTGCGCCTTCGGCCGTCCGAAGTCGTCACGGTCGTCTGCCGCCGTGTGCGCGGGTCCCTCGAGCATCAATCACTCCTCCGGTGTCTCGCGTGCCGGCAGCCTACCTGTGCCGCCACGGAACGGGAAGCGTCCAGCGGCCCGACCGGGCAGCCAGTACGTCCACCACCACCGGCCGCTACCCTCCGTTCGATGCCCGACGAACCGGCGAGCGGCCGGCTCATCGTCCTTCGCCACCCCGACCTGCGCCGATACCTCTCGGCGCGGTTCCTCGTTGCCGTCGCGACGCAGGTGCAGACGGTCGCGGTCGGCTGGCAGGTCTTCAGCGCCACCGGCGACCCGTTCGACCTGGGCCTGGTCGCCCTCTCGCAGTTCCTGCCCTTCATCATCCTCATCCTGCCGGCGGGGCACGTCGCGGACCGATACGACCGGCGGCGCGTCCAGCTGCTCACCTACCTGTTGCTCGCCGTCTGTGCAGCGACGCTCCTGGCCCTCGCGCTCGGCGGCGTCACCGATATCGCGCCCGTGCTGGGCGTCATGGTCGTCTTCGGCATCGCGAGGGCCTTCAACCAGCCGACCGGCCAGGCGCTCCTGCCGAACATCGCGCCTCCCGGCGCCTTTCCGCGCGCGGTGGCGCTGAACTCGTCGCTGCTCCAGGTGGCGACGATCGCCGGGCCGGCGCTGGGGGGAGCGCTCGTCGTGCTCGGCGTGGAGGTCGCCTATGGGCTGTCCGTCGCCCTGATCGTCCTCGGCGTCGTGCTCGTCGCGGGTCTGCGCGGCGGTGGTCGCGAGGGAGGTCTTCGCGAGCCGGTCTCCTGGTCGACCCTCCTCTCGGGCGTCACCTTCGTCCGCTCGCGGCCGGTCGTCCTCGGCTCGATCTCGCTCGACCTGTTCGCGGTCCTGTTCGGCGGGGCGACGGCACTGCTCCCGATCTACGCCGGCGAGATCCTGGACGTGGGCCCCGTCGGGCTCGGCGTCATGCTTGCCGCTCCGGCAGTGGGCGCGGCCCTGCTGGCCGCGATCGTGTCGGTTCGACCGATCCGACGCCACGTCGGCCGATGGATGTTCGGCGGCGTCGCGGCCTTCGGCCTCGCCACCATCGTGTTCGGGCTTTCGACCAGCCTGCCGCTGACCCTGGCCGCGCTCGTCGTGATGGGAGCCGGCGACATCGTGAGCGTCTACATCCGGCACCTGCTGGTCCAGCTCGAGACGCCGGACGGGATCCGCGGGCGGGTGAGCGCGGTCAACTCGGTCTTCATCGGCGCATCCAACGAGCTCGGCGAGTTCGAGTCCGGCCTCACCGCCGCGTGGTGGGGAATCGTGCCGGCCGTCCTGATCGGCGGTGCGGCGACCCTCGCCGTGGCACTTGTGTGGACCCGCCTGTTCGGCGTGCTCTGGCACCTCGACCGCTTCCCGGGTCACGCGAGGGACACGGTTCCGGCGATGACCGAGCCGAAGGACGATCGGCGCTAGAATCGGCGGGTGATCGACCCCGTCGCCTTCGAGATCGGCCCGCTCCAGCTGTACTGGTACGGGATCATCATCGCCGGGGCGGTCCTCATCGCAGGCATGCTCGGCACGCGGGTGGCCATGTGGCTCGGCGAGGACCCCGAGGACGGTTGGTCGATGCTCCTCCTCGTCATGGTCCTCGGAATTCTCGGGGCGCGTACCTACCACGTCATCCACCTGTGGGAGCACTACAGCGCCAACCCGGTCGAGATCCCGCAGATCTGGAACGGCGGCATCGGGATTCCCGGCGGCGTTGCGGGCGGCGCGCTCGGCATCTTCCTGTACACCCGGGCGAAGGGGATCAACACGGCTCGCTGGCTGGACGTCTTCGCGCCGGCCCTGCTGCTGGGCCAGGTCATCGGCCGCCTGGGAAACTACGTCAACCAGGAGCTCTACGGACCGCCGACCTCGCTCTGCGGCGGCGAGTTCCCACCCTGCCTGCCGTTCGGCGTTCAGATCGACCCCGCACATCGGGTCCCGCCCTGGGACGTCGCCGCCTATCCTGTCGAGACGACGCAGTTCGTGCCGCTCTTCGCGTACGAGATGGCGCTCAACCTGATCGGCATGCTGCTGCTGATCTACGTGATCCGCCGCTTCGGCCATCGACTCTTCGCCGGCGACGCCGCGCTCATGTACATCATGTGGTACGGCGCCGTGCGGACCGCGCTGGAGACGTATCGGGTCGACAACTGGACCATCCTGGGCATCCCGACCGCCATGTGGGTCGGCATCATCGGCTTCATCCTGGCCGCCGCATGGCTCATCTACCGCCATCGCCGCGGCTGGGGCTCACCGATGATCAAGCCGGCCGACGAACGCGAGCGAGACGCTCCGACGCCCCAGGCGCAACCGGAGGCCAGCGCTGGCTGAGCGCCCGGGCGCACGACTGCTGCCCGATGTCACCGCTGCCGTCGGCAGCACGCCACTCGTCGCACTCGATCGCCTGGCCGCCGGCCTGCGGCCGAGGATCGTCGGCAAGCTGGAGCACATGAACCCGGGCGGATCGGTCAAGGACCGGATCGCCCTGCCGATGATCGAGGCCGCCGAACGGGCCGGCCTGCTGAAGCCGGGGGGCGTGATCGTGGAGCCCACGAGCGGGAACACCGGCGTGGGCCTGGCGATGGCCGCGGCCGTCAAGGGGTATCGGTGCATCTTCGTCATGGCCGACAAGCAATCCGAAGAGAAGCGCGCGCTGCTTCGCGCCTACGGGTCCGAGGTGGTCGTGTGCCCGACCGACGTCGCCCCCGACGACGAGCGCTCCTACTACCGCGTCTCCGACCGCATCGCCCGCGACACGCCGGGGGCGTGGAAGCCCGACCAGTACTCGAACGCCGCGAATCCGGATGCCCACTACGCGACCACCGGGCCGGAGATCTGGGATGCGACCGGCGGGGGAGTCACCCATTTCGTCGTGGCGCTGGGCACCGGTGGCACGGTATCGGGGGCAGGCCGCTACCTCAAGGAGCGCGATCCGTCGGTGGTGATCGTGGGGGCCGACCCGGCCGGCTCCGTCTACTCGGGCTCGACGCCGCAGCCGTACCTGACGGAGGGCATCGGCGAGGACTTCTGGCCCGTCACCTACGACGCGCGGAGCTGCGACGTCGTCGTGCAGGTGAGCGACCGCGACTCGATGCTCACCGCCCGGCTCGCGACGGCGCGCGAGGGGATCCTGATGGGAGAGTCGTGCGGCACAGCGCTGTGGGCCGCTCTCCAGCTCGCGCGCGACCTGGACGATCCGGATGCGCTGATGGTCGTGCTGCTGCCCGACAGCGGGCGCAACTACGTGGCCAAGCTGTACGCCGATGGGTGGCTGCGCGAGCGCGGACTGCTCGGTGCGGACGAGCGCGCGGCGGACTACGACTGGCGGGCAACGCGCGCCGAGGTGATCCTCCGCGGCGACGAGATCCCGCAGCCGGGCATCTGACACGGGTCCGTACGTGGATCTGGCAGATTCACGTGGCAGCCCATGTGGCGTAGTGCCGGTGTCACCTGAATGTGCCTGAACCGCGGTTCAGCTCCCCGGCGACCAGCGCTGTCGGGCGTCCGGCTCCTCGTCGCGGTAGACGCATCCGGAGTGGGCGACGCTGCCGTCCGCCTCATCGGCCAGCCACGCCTCGCCCGGTCCGATCGGGTCGTCGCAGAGCGCGCACGTGCGCTGTGGCTGCTCCATGCGCGGACGATACGCGCCCTCGACGCGTCGGTCCACCCGAGGGCGAGGCTGACGCGGGAGTACCGGCGGAGTAGAGTTGGGCCTCCACCACGGAGGCAGAGCGCAACGACATGACGCAGATTGCCGAGCCGCAGCCGGAGGTCGCATCGGCCGGGCTGGATCGGGTCAACCACTGGATCAACGGCGCCCGCGTGGCGGGCACCAGCGGCCGATTCGGGCCGGTCTACAACCCCGCCACCGGCCAGGTAGCCCGCCAGGTCGACTTCGCCTCGGTAGAGGAGGTCGATGCCGCCGTCGCCGCGGCCCACGCAGCCTTTCCGGCCTGGAGCGCGACCAGCATCAGCAAGCGGACCGAGATCATGTTCCGGGTCCGGAACCTCGT
>JACCWY010000418.1 GCA_013697395.1 Chloroflexota bacterium
CGGCCAGCCTCGCTCGGACAGCCCCGCGAACGCGGGGGTGGAGGATGCGCTCCAGGTCACGCAAGGCGCCGGCGTCGCTGAACACGATCCGCGCCAGCTCGTCGGCCTCGTATGTCCCGAAGCGGCGCAGGATCTCGGCCCGCGCGTCGGCATCGTTCTGCCGGATCTCGCGTGCCACGGCATCTGCGTCGACCGTCGCCACGCCATGCTCGCGCAGCATGCCGGCGACGGTGCTCTTGCCGCAGCCGATGTTGCCGGTCAGCCCGATCACCTTCATGGCGCGTCCGATCGTACCGGCTCGCGCTGGCAGCGCGGGCAGAAGTGGGTGCTGCGCTGCCCGACGACGATGCGCTCGATCCGGCGGCCGCACCGGAAGCACGGCCGGTCGGTGCGCCGATAGACCGCCAGCCGCTCCGCGTTCGCGCCCGGCTCGCCGTCCACGCCGACGTAGTCGCTGAAGCTGGCACCGCGGTTCGCGATGCCCTCACGCAGCACCTGCCGCACCGCCCGGTGCAGCCGCCGGACCTCGGCCTCGTCCAGGGTGTCGGCGGCCCGCAGCGGATGCAGCCGGGCGCGCCAGAGCGCTTCGTCGGCGTAGATGTTCCCGACCCCGGCGATGAAGCTCTGGTCCAGCAGCAGCGTCTTGAGCTTCGCGGAGCGCCGTCCCAGCCTCTCGGCCAGGCGCCGTGCGCTGAAGCCGCGCTGGAGCGGCTCCGGTCCATGACCGCTGAACACCTCGCCGATGCGATAGCGCCCCCGGCCCTCCGCGACCCGCCTCGACCGCGCGCCGCGACCAGCGCCGACGCTGCGCAGCCCGCCGCCGGGCCAGAGCCCGATCCGTCCGAACTTGCGGACGTCGCGGTAGCGCAGCTCGCGACCGTCGGCCAGCCGGAAGACGACGCGCGCATACGGATCGTCGGGTGTCCCAGGTGCCACCACGATCAGTGCGCCCGTCATGCGCAGCGCGACCGTCATCACCCGCCCGTCCTCGAGATGGAACAGGACCGTCTTCGCGCGCCGGCTCGCCCGCCGGATCGTGGCACCGGCGATCTCGGCCGCGAAGCGCTCCGGCGGCTGCGGATGCCGGATCGTGCGCGGCCAATGGACGGTCGCCTGGAAGATCGTTGCACCTGCCACCAAGCGCTGAACGTCGCGCGCGATGGTCTCGACCTCGGGCAGCTCCGGCATGAGGCTGAGTGTGCCGGATCGGGCGGGTTTCGTGCGCGGCCACCGCGGGTTGGCCATGCGCTACGCTGCCGCTCTACCGGTATTCGCGAGCCACACGGTCTGCCCCCGCTCAGGCGGCAAGCTCGCGCGCGACGTCTCGAGTTCAGGGATCACCGGAATCGTACGATCCCCACGTCGTGACAATTTCAGACCTGCGCCGCACTAACGAAGGCGACGCCGCTGATGAGCGGCAGCTGCGGCGGTGAGCCTGCAGCAAGCCTCTGCGACGCGGATCAGGCTGCTCAGTGCGGCCCACACCTGAATTTGGCAAGAGCCGGCCACGCCGCCCGCAGCTCCGAGACGAACTACTAGACGAGCTCGGCCGCGACCTCCTCCTCGGCCTCCTGGCGAGCCACCTCGTTGGCGGTCTTGGGCAGGCGGCGCCAGGCGCCGTCGGGGTCCTGCTGGTATAGGTCCATCTGCTCCCAGTTCTGGCCGACCTTGAGATCGACCTCGAGCGGCACGTCGAGTGGCAGTGCCGTCTCCATGATCTCCTTGGCCAGCGACGCGAGCGCCGGCAGCTCATCCTCGTCGGTCTCGAAGACGAGCTCGTCGTGGACCTGGAGCAGCATCTGCGACTCCATGCCGGCATCACGGATGGCTGCATCCAGGCGGACCATGGCGATCTTCATGCCGTCCGCTGCCGTGCCCTGGATCGGCATGTTGATCGCCATTCGCTCGCCGGCGGAGCGGAGCGCGCCGTTGCGGGCGGTCAGCTCCGGGAGGTAGCGGCGGCGCCCGAGCAGCGTCGACACGAAGCCCTGGTCGCGGGCCAGGATCTTCATCTCCACCGTGTAGCGCCGGATCCCCTCGTAGGCCGCGAAGTAGTCGGAGATGAACCGCTGGGCCTCCTCGCGCGGGATCTTCAGCCGCTCCGCCAGGCCGTAGTCGGAGAGCCCGTACGCGATCCCGTAGTTGATCATCTTGGCAACGCTGCGCTCCTTCGGCCCGACCTCGTCGGGAGCCAGGCCCAGCACCCGGGCGGCGGCGGCCAGGTGGATGTCCGAGTGGGCGGCGAAGTCCGCCTTGAGCCCGGCGTCGCCCGAGACGTGGGCCAGGATGCGCAGCTCCTGCTGCGAGTAGTCGGCCCCGAGGAGAAGCCGGCCCGCCGGCGCGACGAACGCGCGCCGGATCCGGCGGCCGAGGGTGGTCCGGATGGGGATGTTCTGCAGGTTCGGGTCGGTGCTCGATAGCCGGCCGGTGGCGGCCACGGCCTGCTGGTAGGTCGTGTGCAGCCGGCCGCCATCGTCCACGAGCGTCGGAAGGGCATCGACGTAGGTCGACTTCAGCTTGGCCACCTGGCGATGCTCCAGGATGAGCCCGATCACCTCGTGACGCTCGCGAAGCTCCTCGAGGACCGATGCGTCCGTGGACCGGCTCGTGCGGGTCCGCTTCGTCGACGGCAGTCCCAGCTCGTCGAACAGGATCGTCTCCAGCTGCCGCGGCGAGCCGATGTTGAACTCGTGCCCCACCAGCTCGTAGATGCGCGCCTCGAGCCCAGCGAGCGTCGCCGCGAACTCCTGGCTCATCGCCGCGAGCGCGCCGAGGTCGATCATGACGCCGGCCTTCTCCATCCGAGCCAGCACCGGGAGGAGCGGCATTTCCACCTCGTCGAACAGGTGGGCCAGCCCGCCCTCGGTCAGCTGATTCTCCAGGATGGGCCGGACGAGCAGCGCGGTGAGCGCCTCGGCCGCCGCGCGCCGTGCCGCCGCATGCTCCTCGGCGCCGGTCTCCAGGTTCACCGGCCGCGGAGGCAGCTCGACCCCGAAGTGCTGGGCCGCGAGATCCTCCATGGTCTGCGACCGCAGGGCGGGGTTGACCATGTAGCCGGCCACGAGCGTGTCGACGAAGGTGCCACGCAGCTCCAGGTCGCGATCGGCCCACAGGGTCGTGACCAGCTGCTTGAGGTCATGGCCGGTGCGCACGCGGTCGTCGCGAACGAACTCCGCCGGGAGCCGCTGCACGGCGTCCGCGGTCGGGTCGCAGCTGATGTACCAGGCGCTTCCGTCATCCGCCGCGAATGCGATCCCGTGGAGGCGCCGCTCGTGCGGCCGGCCCGCGCCGACCGCCCAGCCCAGGCCGATGGCGTCGCCATGCGCCGCGAGCCACGCCCCGAGCTCCTCGGAGTCAGCCGTCGTGCGGGCGATGTGCGGATCCACGTGGTCGATCGCACCACCGGGGTCCGCCAGCGGGTCGGGCCGCTCGCGCGTCGCCCCGTTCGTCTCTGCGGCCGCCACGGGACGGCCGCCCAGCAAGTCCAGGCTGAGCTGGAGCCCGCCCTTCGTTTCGCTCTCCGGGCTGTCGTATCCCGTCGGTGCGATGCTCGACGCCGGCAGGCGATCGATGAGCGACCGAAACTCGAGCTCACGGAAGCGCTGCGCCATCGCGCGTCGGTCATATCGGCCCGTGCGGGCCTCCTCGAGGCCGAGCTCAACCGGCAGGTCGGTGATGATCCGCCCGATCTCGCGCGACATGAACGCCGACTCGCGATGCTCGGCGAGGCGGTCGCGCATCTTGCCCTTGACCTCGTCGAGGTGCTCATAGATGCCGTCCAACGTCCCGAACTGCTGAAGGAGCGTGATCGCCGTCTTCTCCCCCACCCCGGGAACGCCGGGGATATTGTCGGAGGTGTCGCCCTTGAGCGCCTTGTAATCCAGCATCTGGTCCGGGCGAAGGCCGTATCGGTCCATGACCCGCGCCTCGTCGTAGATGACGGTCGCGGCCACGCCCATCCGCGTCGTGAGGAGGCGGACGTGGCCGTCGACGAGCTGCAGCCCGTCGAGATCACCGGACACGATCATGGTGTCGACGCCCTGCTCGGTGGCCTTCTTCGTGAGCGTGCCGATCACGTCGTCGGCCTCGAATCCCTCCAGCTCGCGGACCGGCATGCCCATCATGGCCGTGATCTCGCGCACGATCGGGAACTGGGCGCGCAGGTCGTCCGGCATCGAGGGCCGGCCCTTCTTGTAATCGGGGAAGGCATAGAACCGGAACTGCGGCTTGCCGACGTCGAAGCTCACGATCGCGAAGTCGGGCTTCACGTCCTGCATCCCTCGCAGGACGATCTGGAGGAAGCCGAACACGGCGTTCACCAGGGTGCCGTCCGACATCGTCAACGGTGGCAGCGCGAAGTATCCGCGGTACACGAGGCTCGGCCCGTCGATGAGCATGAGGAGGGGTCTGCGATCGGGCATGGGTGTCTGCCAGTCTAGACCGATGGCGGCCTCGCGGCCGCCGTAGAATCGGGTCCATGGCCGGCCTCCGCACCCTCGATCCATACGCCGTCCTGGGCGTCGGCCGCGAGGCGACGCCGCTCCAGGTGGCGCGCGCCCACCGCCGCCTGGCGAAGCGGCACCACCCGGATCTGCACGAGGGCGCGACCGATGCCGCCGAGCGCATGCGGCGCATCAACGAGGCGTGGTGGGTGCTCTCGAACCCAGCGCGTCGGGCCGACTACGACCGTTCCCATCCGTCCGCCGGACACCTTGCCCCCGCGGGTCACTGGAGTGCGTCACGCGCCCCGATTCGGCCCGCATCACCGTCATCGACGCGCACCTGGGCGACCTGGCGGGCCACGGCCGCCGAGACCCGCGCCGCGCCGCGCACCGTGCGCCAGCCCGGCGAGGGTTCCCCGATCCCCCGCACGCGCCGCCCCCCGCGGCCGG
>JACCWY010000419.1 GCA_013697395.1 Chloroflexota bacterium
TGGACTGACGTTCCGTTTCGATGACCACCGGGCCACTCTCCTCTTCAACGTGCTTGCTATGGTGTGATCGCCGGCCCACTGACTCCGGGAAAGGGGCCTGTCCGATGCGGCCCGGCGATCACGTCGATCACCGTGGTTGCGCCCGATGAGAACACGCTGAGCGGTGGGTGAGGAGACTCTCATGATGAGAGAGTTCTCATCGTCGGCTCACCCGGCGTTCATCACCCCACGGCACACTTCATGGCGTGCAGCAGGTGAACCTTTCACGGACCTACATGGCGATGGTCGTTGGCGCAGTGCTGGTCTGCGGTGTGGTTCTTGGCGGGATGACCACCTCGCTCCTCCGTGAGGAGCCGGCCGTCAGCGCGTCGGCCACGCCGTCGCCGGCCGTCAGCCCGTCCGCGACCCACGCGGCTGTTGAGGTGCCGGGTGAAGATATCGACCGCCTGCCCCGGTATCCGGGATCCGTGCGCACCCATGGTGAGATCCTCGCCGAGATCGTCGACGAGTCGGAACGCATGTCGCGCCTGGTGGATGACCTCCTGTTCTGGCGAGATCCGACGCCTCCAGCGTCCCGCTTGAGCTCCAGCGGATACCGGCAAATCAACTCGTCTCCCGTGTCGTCGGTCGCGCTGAGGTTCTGGCGCGGGAGCGCGGCGCGTCGCTGCTCGCCCGGGTCGCCGGCGATGGGCCTCTTCATGCCGATCCGGACCGCATCGAACAGGTAGTGCTGATCCTGGTTGACAACGCCGCGAAGTACGGGCCTGTTGATGGAACGGTCGAGATCGAGGCCCGCGCCTCCGATGGTCGCCTCGAGTTGGACGTGAGCGATCGAGGCTCAGGCATCCCGAACGAGCAGATCGGACGGGTCTTCGAGCGTTTTTACCGTCTGGACGGTGGCGGCCGCGACCGGACGACCGGCGGAGCCGGCCTGGGGCTATCGATCGCCGCCGCCATCGTCGAGGGTCACGGCGGGCAGATCTTCGCGACGCGGCGAGCGGGCGGCGGAACGACCGTTTCAATCACCCTGCCCCTCCTGGACCTCTCGGGCATCGTCGGCGAGCCGCGGCCGTGAGCGCTCGCATCCTCGTCGTGGAGGATGATCCCCGCGTGCTTTCGGTGCTCGAGCGCGGTCTGCGCCTGGCTGGCCACGTCCCGACGCTCACACCGGACATCGCGAGCGGACGCGCAGAGTGGACGAGCCATACCTTCGATCTCGTGCTCCTCGACGTGATGCTGCCGGATGGGGACGGCCTGGGCCTGCTGGCGGAGCGCCGGCGGGCCGGCGATGAAACTCCGACACTCCTTCTCACGGCTCGAGAAGAATCTGTGAGCTGCATCAGCGAGCGAAGGAGGCCGGCGCAACGGACTACCTCGCGAAGCCGTTCGCGTATGCCGATCTTCTGGCTCTGGTGGACAGCCTCACCGGCTCAGAGTGAGCTGCCCAACGTCTGAGAGCCTTCTCATCGCGAGTTCACCGCCCTCTCATGCATCCGGTTCATCCTGTGTGCACTGATTGATCCGGGAACGCGGGGCCTCATCGGCTACGCGAGGAGAACCAGATAATGCGAACTTTCTTGGCACAGTTGAGCGCGCGACACTTCGTCGTGCTCTCGTTGGCCCTCATGCTCGTGATGGGTGGCGTCATCGCCGCGTTCGGCGCCCCCCGAGATGACCAGCAAGCGATTCGTCGCGAAGAATCAGCCTCTGACGAGTCGGTCGCTGCCGTGGACGACGACCAGGACGACGATGTCACCAACGGCCCGACGGGTATCTCGCGTGCGGGTGGTTCCCTGACCGACAATGACGGCACCGACTCGGACGGCGGCGACGCCACGGGCGACGCGCTCGCGGCCCAGACGGACAATGGCGGCACCGACAGCGATGGCTATGACACGACCGGCGTCGCCGCCGCCAACTGGACCGATAACGACGGGACGGACTCGGACGGCATCGACACGGCGCCGCCAACCGATAACGATGGCACCGACAGCGATGGCTACGACACGACCGGCGCAGCCGCAGGCAGTGCCGACAGCGGTAGCGCGAGTGGGGACGATTCCGACTAGCGCATGGACCCTCTGAACAGCGGAACCGTCGGCCCATCTGGGGCCGGCGGTTCGTCTATGCCCTTCGGCCCCGCAGGAAGGAAGATCAGCTCTCGAGGGAGGCGAGGGCGGCGAACGCGGAGCCTCGAGCACCGGCCATATCGAGATCCGGGACGAGGACCAGCGACGCAACTGCGACCTGCTCCTCTCGCAGGAGCGTGTGGGCGCGCACCCGCCCGAGGAACCAATCCCGGAACTGCGGTGCCGCTTCCACCACGCCGCCGCCCAGGAAGTACACGCGGGGATCGGTGAAGTTGGCGGC
>JACCWY010000443.1 GCA_013697395.1 Chloroflexota bacterium
GGATCGAACTACCCCGACGCCCTGGCCGCCGGCGCGGACGCGGCCCGCCAGCGTGCCCCCATCCTGCTGGTCGGCACGAGCGACCTTCCGCCAGCCACCGCCGCCGAGCTGACTCGCCTGCGTCCGACCCACATCGTCGTCATGGGCGGCCCGACGGTCGTCACCGACGCCGTCGTCGCGCGCCTGCGGGCGCACGCGTCGCGAGTCGATCGCATCGCCGGCGCGGATCGCTACGAGACGGCGGTGTCGCTCAGCCGGGCCGTGCACGCCGCCAACAGCGTCTCAACGGTCTACCTCGCGACCGGCAGCGCCTACCCCGACGGTCTGTCCGCGGGCCCGGTGGCCGGCGGAGCATCCGCCCCGCTGCTGCTGGTGCAGCCAACCTCATTGCCGGCCGCCGTGGCCGACGAGCTCCGCCGCCTGGATCCCGCGACCGTGGTCTTCGTCGGTGGGCCGAGCGCAATCAGCGACGCGGTGCGCAACGCGGTCCGAGCTCTTTGGCCCTGATCCGCCGCTGCTGAGGGCCGCCAGGCCCGCCCCCGAGCTTAGATCAGTCTGGCAGCATCTGGGCTCAGTGCTGTGCTACCGGCTCGTGGTTGCCAGAACCAACGTCCCGGCTGGGCACCGCCCCCTAGGCGGGCCAGCTGGATGGCCAGATCGACGCCGGGCACGTAGCGCATGGCCAGATACAGCTGGTCATCGTCCTCGCCGGCCTCGCACACCGGCAGCACAACATCGCGCCGCCGCCGAGACGCGACTCGACGCAGTACCGACCCATGGTCGTGGCCGGCGCCAGCGGCATGCGAGTGACGGTGAGGCACGGGGCAAGCCGCCAATAGGGAGCGAGTAGGGGCGCGATTGGGGTGGCCGCCCGATGCCGACTGCCGTGGACGCGGCGATCGTGGCTGCAGCCACTGAGGCCACATGGTTCGGGGCTCGTCCCGGAGAAAGGAGGAACCGATGACCGGCACTCAGCGGCCGGCCCCGCACCTTCCCTCGAACTTGGCCGGATCGCACATGGCGCGTCGGAGTCCGGGGTCGCTTGAACAAGGCACCAGCCTAACTCTGGGAGAGGAGACTTCCGTGACGGATCAGATGCAGAGTAACGGGCGCACAATGGTGATTGCCGCCCTAGGCCTCGCACTAGTGCTGCTGGTGCTGCTCGCGCTGTTGGTGGGGCTTGGTGAGGTCGCGGCTCCCGACGACGTCCTTACGGCAGGTTGGCGGCGAGGGGGCTGACGCACGGTGTCTCGAGCTCGACAACCGACGCAATGAGAGTGGATCTCGCGCAGCCCGTAGCCAAGTCTCCGAGTCCTGACACCGGTGGTTACGGCCCCACTCGCTCCGGTTCGGCCACTGTGAAACGCCGCGGCCGCGGAACGAACCTGCCGCGTGACGGGACGGGCGCGCGCATCGTTGGGGCGCTTCTCATCACCGTCGGCGTCTTCCTGGCTGTGGCCATGTACTCCTCTTTGCCGGGAATCTTCATCATCCTCGGCGGCATATACATCCTGAGACGCGTGAGCGGCCCGAACCTGCCCCGCGATGAGAATCGCCTGCCATCCCGCCCGTCGAGCGGCCACGCGATCGGCGGGTTCATGTCAGATCTCGAGCACGTCGTAACCGGCCAAGCCCGTGCGGTTCCGCAGATCGAAGAGCAGTACCGCCAACCATGGGCAGCGATCGGTGTCGTCACTATCGGGGGCCTGGACGAGCCGATCGAACGCCCGAAACCGTCAGACCGGTCTGGGGCGCGCCTCTAATCGATCACGTCGTCCGAAGAAGGCTCACATCTGGAAATTGATCGTCACGCGCACCCGAGCCGCGGTTGCGTGCCGAGCGACGACGGTCCCAGAAGGGCACCGCGACCGCTATCGCGGGCAGCGTTGACAGGTTCCCTGCCCGCCTTTCCTAGCCATCTTCGCGGTGCCGCGGTAAGGTACCTTCTCGGTCTAGAGGGCTGATGCGCCTCGTGACTCGGCCGCTGCCGCGCGACACCTCACGGACCGTCGGGACGCGAGACGGCCAATTTGGTCATACCGCCTCCGCTCATTGGTGACCCGTATGCCGGCGGAACCTCAGACAGGAATTTCCGCCCTCCCCTTGGTCGGTCGGCGGCGCGAACTTGACGCGCTTGCCGCCGGGCACGAGGTTGCCTTGGCAGGACGGGCAACGGTCGTGCTCATCGCCGGTGAGACCGGGGCCGGCAAGTCCAGACTTGTCCGGGAATTTGTCGCGGGGCTTGGCGATCATGCGTTCGTCTTGACCGGCACGTCCCCCGTCATCGTGGGTAGCGACATTCCCTTTGCGCCCATTGCCGGAGCGCTGCGCGACCTCAGCCAGCGAGTGCCGAGCCGGCGTCTGCTTGAGCTCATCCCTCCAGAGTCGGAGTTGGCCCGGCTGCTGCCTGAACATACCGCCGGTGGGAATGGCTCCGATCCGCTGGCTCAGGTGCGCCTCTTCGAGCAGTGGCTCTCACTCTTGGTTCGCCTCGGAGCGGAGCACGACGGCGGGATCGTCTTGATTCTTGAAGACCTCCAGTGGACCGATGCATCCACGCGGGACCTATTGGCCTACCTTATTTCCAACCTGTCCACCGGCCAGGTGTTGCTCCTCCTGACCGTCCGATCTGAGGCACTCGCCGGAAACGCATCTCTACGCCGGTTGCTCTTCGAGGCGACGCGCCAACCGTCCGTGCGATCGATCGACATCGATCCGCTCACACGAGACGAAACGGAGGCAGTCGTCACGACACTAGGCGGTGCGGGCCTTTCTCCTCGGGCGCGCATGCGGATCGCCGACATTTCGGGCGGTAATCCGCTCTATGCGGAGCTGCTCGTCCAGGCTGGCGACGGCGAAGCGCTCCCACATTCGTTGGTCGAACTCGTCCGTGAGCGGCTGGATCAATTGTCACCACCCGCCCGACGAATAGCACAGCTGGCGTCGGCGGCGGGGACTGGGCTGCCGTTGGCTTTGCTTGAAGAGGCCGCGACGAAACTACGGCTGAATGCGGCACCTGCGCTGACCGAGCTCCGCGAGTCGGGCATCGTGGCACTGCGGATGGGGCCGCCTACGGACTCCTACGTGTTTCGACATCCCCTCATACTGGAAGTCGTCTACGGGGAGTTGATGCCTGCCGAGCGTGAGGTCGTGCACCGAATCCTCGGGGACATCATGGCCCGCGTGAGCGGCGATCGGCCAGCCGATCCCGCGTGGGTGCTCGAGCTCGCGCGACACCTGTGGTTGGGTGGTGATCCCGCGAGGGCCGTACCGGCTCTGGTCTCTGCTGGGGACACCGCGATGGAGTCCTTTGCCTTCAGTGAAGCGCTGATCCTCTACGAGCGCGCAATCGAGGCGGGTGTCGGCGAGAAGAGTCCAAAGCCGCGCGAGCCGATCGGCTTCCGGGCCATCGGCACCTCGGCGGCGCGCGGTGGAGCGGTTCGCAGTGTTGTTGAGCGAGCAGCCCAAGCGGCGAGTCTCTCGGGCAACCCGGAACGGGCGTTGGAGTTGTTGGATGGTGAACATGGATCAGGACAAGGCGGTCCAACCGTCTCCATGCGGCGCGCCGAATACCTCTGGCAAGCAGGCCGCCAGGCTGCTGCGCTGGACATCTACAAGAGCGCGCTCACTATTTCGGTCCGTTCCGAAGGGAGGGCAGCACTCCAGGGCGCCGCAGCCCGAGCGATGTTGCTCGCAGGTCAGACGCACGATGCCCAACGGCTCGCCTCGGAAGCTGTCGAGTCCGCGCGCGCAGCGGGCGCCGAGTCGGAGGAGCTCCACGCGCTGTATACCCTCAGTGCCGCGCAGGCGCGACTGGGCAACCTCCCGACTGCGCTAGAGACGCTCGGCCAGGCGCGGGAGCTGGATCTGCGCAGGCAGCGGCGAACCCGCATTCAGCCGCGTCCCAGTCGTATCGTCGATCTGCTGAGTGGGTATTGGAGCGAAGCGGCCGTCCTGGGAAGTGCCGGTCGAACGGAGGAGGCGGCTGCTGCGGCGCTCGAAGGGGCCCAAACCGCGGCTAAGCTCGGCATCCGTGGCGGTTGGGGCCGGATGGTCGGCGTTGCGGCAGCGGAGGAGCTCATCGCGCTCGGCCGCTGGTCGGAAGCGGAGGCGCTCCTCGAGGAGTGGCTGAATACAAGTGCGCCGCCGAGTGATACGGCGCACACGCTCGCGGTCTACGCATTTCTCCTGGCCTTACGAGGCCATACGGCGCAGGCCAGCCGGCATCTCGGTACGTCTCAACGGCAAATACGAGCACCCATCGACCCACGGCTACATTTCGCTCAGCTGCGGGCTGAGGCGGAGATCGGGCTTTCGACAGGCCAGGCGGGCGAGGCAGGTCGCAGCCTCGGCTCAGGCCTTCAGGATCTCGGCGATCGCGTCGAACCGAGCGAACTCGTTGAGTTGCTGGCCATGTCGCTCCGTGCGGCCGCTGAACGCGCCGACCAGGCACGGGCGCGTGGCGCGAAGGCAGAACTCGCCGCAATTCAGAGTGATGCCGTGGTGCTCCACGGTCGAGCTTTGGCGAATGCCAAGGCACGCTTGCCAGGCGAGTCTCGATTTCGTGCGCTACTCGCTTGGGCTACAGCCGAACATGGGCGTGTCATGGGCGACCGAGACGCGGGCCCCTGGTTCGCGGCGGGCGAGCACTGGGCTGCGCTGCGTGAGCCATACCGCGTCGCTTACGCGCAGCTCCGCGCGGCTGAGGATCAATTGACCCAGCGAGGGGGGAGGCAGGACGCGCGCCGCTTGCTCGCCTCCGCACAAGCCACGTGCCTCGAGCTTGGTGCCGAGCCGCTGCGACGTGAGGTTGAGTCGCTCGCCCAACGGGCGCGTGTCGAGCTGGCGCCGTCGGACCCCAAGCCTGTCGGCCGTACTGCTCTGGGAGATGATCCAGAAGCTGGCTGGCCCTTCAGCCTGTCCCCGCGAGAGATCGAAGTGCTCGAGCTCGTTGCTGATGGCCGCACCAACCGGCAGATCGGCGACGTGCTCTTCATCACCGCCAAGACCGCCAGCCACCACGTCTCGAGCATCCTCGGCAAGCTGGGTGTGACAAGCCGAGTTGAAGCCGCGTCGATGGCTGCACGCGCGGGCATAGGGAAGCCCGACGCGCCGGGCGTCGCTATTGGAGATGCCGTAGGGACGTTGGGCGTTGCAGATCTCGGCGACAGCCAAGAAGCCACCATGATGTTCACCGACATCGTCAGCTCAACTGCCCTGCTGGAGGCAATCGGAGATTCCGCCTGGCTTGAACTCATAAGTTGGCACGATGAGTTGCTTCGATCGCTCGTCCGCGCGTATTCCGGCCGGGAGGTCGACCACGCCGGGGACGGGTTCTTCCTGGTATTTCCCGATGTAATTGCCGCCCTCGACTGCGGCGTTACCATTCAGCGCTCTCTCGCTGAACATCGGCGCAAGCACGGCTTCGCTCCACGGCTGCGTGTCGCCGTGCATCGAGCCAGAGTCATGTCGGAGGGAGCGGTGTTACGTGGGAAGGGAGTGCACCAGGCTGCCCGGATTGCCGAAGCAGCACGCGGAGATGAAATAGTCATCAGTTCAGAAAGCCTCGAGTTCGTTCCGAAGAGGTACGCGCGAGGAGAACCACGAACGGTTACGGGTGCCGGCCTTACTCAGGCCATCGCTGTTGTGCTCATCGAGTGGAGGCAGGCAGCCAACCGCTAGTCGGCGAAGCGCAAGCAGCCACACGCCCAGGAAGTCTTGTGGTCCATCACAGGCCGAGTACCCGGTGCGGTTCCTGCAGGGCAGGCGATCGACGGCGCACGGGAACCGCTTGAGCGTGATCCACGCCCAACCACCACGCCGCGCTCGCGCAGTAGCGACTAACCTGACGTCGCTACGCTTCATGGAGCCTGGAATGCGCATCTTCGTCATCGCCCTTGCCGGGCTTCTTATCGTCTCATGTCAGCGCGGCGACGTCGCCACTTCAGTGTCACCGCCAGTTGTGCCAGCCACCGCTCAGCCCGCCTCCGACCCGCCGTTGGAGATCAAGGTCATCGCCGAGGATTACCGCTATGACGGCTTGCCCGCAACGCTCACGATCGGCACTCAGTTGAGTCTTCGCAATGAGGGCGCGGAACCCCATGAGCTTGTCCTGCTCCGTGTGAGTGCGAACACGCGCATCGAGGCCTTTGTGCAGCTCAGCCAAGAAGACATGCTGGCGCAGTCCGAGATGGTTGGCGTCTTGGTGGCGTCGCCGAGGCGCACGGCAGATGAAACGATCACCATTGAAGAAGTCGGTTTGTACGTCGTCGTCTGCTTCATACCGGTTGGCACCGAATCCGAGCACGTGCACGAGCACCAACCTAGTGCCTCGGCGGATATCGAGCAGGTGCAGCACTATTCCGTCGGTATGTACGCCTCGTTCTCTGTGGGGTAGCTCCGTGCCGCCTGAGCGAGTGCCGCCGCACCTGGCGGCCCTTGCAACGAAGATTCGGTGTGTGGCGGGAACGCCCCGACGCTCAGCATGGAGCTGCGTAACTCAGCCCGCGCTCAGCCGTCGCCTCGCGAGGTGACTTCGCCCTCGCCCCGCGAACGCTCGGGTCGGAGTGCGCGCCGGACGCCTGTCCACCTGTTCCGGCGACCCGAGACCAGGCTATCCGCGTAGCACCACTCGTCGTACGGAGGAAGCTTCGCTTCCCACCCGATCGCACGAATGCCGTTGGCGCAGAGGCATTTCGCGCGACGAACGCTCGCACCTCGCCTAGGCCTTCCTCGCGCCAGCGATCAGAGAGCCCAATCACCAGCAGGCGGGCACCCTCTGCAACGCTGAGGATGCTCTGCGGCCCTGGCTCCACCAGGATGGGCTCCACGCTGACGCCCGAAAGTTGATGAACGGCCTGGGCGGCACTTGCCAGCAGCCTGCCTGCGTCACGGCCATCGTCGGCGGAGCTTGAGGCTCCGACGAGCTTCATCGGCGCGCCGGTCGACCCGGCAACCAGGGCTGCGATTTCGAGCGCTGCCCAGTCGTGATCCGCACCGCCGAAGGGAACCACGATGGGCGCGTCGCTTCCCGCCTGCGACGCTGCCTCCGGGCGATCGATGACCACCGCGACGTCACATGGCACGTTTGCGAGGATCGAAAGAATCGGGCCGCGAGGTACCGGCTCCCCAACCAGTGGACGCTGCCCGTCAACGACCAATAGGTCCACTGGGTGCTGCGTGGTGAGGCGAACAAGGTCGCGAGCGAAGTCTGGCGAGATGTAAGTCACGGCTCGTGAGGTTATTCCGCGAGCAGTCAACAGGCTTCGACGCCGCTCAAGATCGAGCGAAGCGGTCCGTTGGCGCGCCTCGTCATGCTCGACGCCGGCGCTCAGAGCCGAGCTGGGCAGCAGCAGCGCAAGGATTATCTCCCTGCCGCTGCCCGCTCTCGCCGCGGGCTCCGCAATCGTCAGCAGCGCGTCGACGTTCTTTACATCCTGAGGTGCGACCAAGACCGTTCCTTGACGTTGCGTTTCGTCGGAGATCTGGCGGGCCTCCGTCAGAGCAACGTCGGCCTCTTCGCCCGGAGGTGCAGAGAGCTCTCCCCTCGGGTCCAGGAGCCGCAGGGCCGGTCCAGTCATGAGCGTCGTCGCCAACGCCATGAGGACAAGCATTGCGAACAACTCTTGGCCGATGACGCCGAGGTCAAGGCCGATATTCAAGACGATCAGCTCCGTGAGGCCTCGCGTGTTCATCAAGGCGCCGATTGCGGCGGCGTCTCGGGTCGGCCACCCGACGAAGCGCGCGGCGAACATCGCGCTCCCCCACTTGGCCACAACCGCCACCACGATGATGCCCAGCGCAATCGCCCACAGTTCCCAACGATCCAGCAGTCCGACCTCCGTCCGGAGGCCGGTGACCACGAAGAAGAGCGGGAGCAGGACGATGACGACGAATGACTCAATCCGCTCCGTCAGATCGCGAGTCAGGTCGGCCCGTCGCGGCATGATCATGCCCATGATGAAGGCGCCAAAGATCGCGGCCACGCCTATCGCACTGGCCAGATACGCCGACATGAGAACGCCGACGAAGACAACTCCAAGCCAGACTTGCGGCAACATCCCAACTTCGTCATACGCGACGCCGACGCGCCGTAGGAGTGGTCGGCCGAGGAGGAACATCGCACCGGCGAACAGGGCGGCCAACAGAATGACCTGCACCGCACCAGTCGCGGAGGTGCTGACCGCCGCTGCACTCGCTAGCGCAAGTAACGTCCACGCGCTCACGTCGTCGACCGCGGCAGCGGCAAGGCCGGTCGCCCCGACTGGCCGACGCAGCATCCTGCGTTCGGTCAGGATCCGGGCAAGTACCGGAAACGCCGTGATCGACATGGCAACGCCCATGAACAGGGCGAACGGAAGGAAGCCACCTACGCCGAACTGCGGGAACAACACAAGCGCAAGGGCGGACCCAAATGCCATTGGCACCAATACGCTCGCGTTCGAGATGAATGCCGCCTGCGCAATCCGGCCACGAAGGAGACCTGGATTGAGCTCAAGACCAATGAGGAACATGTAGAAAGCCAGTCCGATATCCGCCGCCCCACCCAACAACGGGACGATCTGCGCCGGAAACACGAACGCCTGTATCTGCGGAAACAGCATTCCCACCAATGACGGCCCCAGGATGATGCCGCCCAGGACTTCGCCCATTACCCGCGGTTGCCCTACTCGGGCAACGAGCGCGCCCAGAACCCTGGCCACCAGGATGGCAATCGAAATCGCCAGCATCAGACGGCCGAAGGTCTCCTCTCCCGACAGCGGCCGTGTCACAGCCGCGAAGTCGGCATCGCGGAGCGTGCCGACGAGCGTTGTCGAGGCCTCCTGCCGCACTGCTCGCACCGACAAATCAGCGCTGCCCCCCGCCGGACACCGAACGGTGGCATTCAGGCGAACGCCGTCCCATGAAGCCGGGAAGGCCGATTCACCAATGCGGAACGTGAGTACGCCCGACTCCCCGCTCAGCTCGAACTGTCGTTCGCGCTCCTCCGTGGGGAAGCATGAGGCGGCATCGGTACGAACCTCATACGAACCCGTCGCGGGCGGCTCGACCTGGGCCGTCGATCCGGGAGCGGGAGGACTCAGACGCGCCCCGAGGAACAGCGAGCCGCCGATGACGGCCGCAACTGCCGCGCCGAGGACGACGTAGCCAATGACCAGCCGGCGCCGTTCGGTCCCACGGAGACTTGATCGCTCGCTGGTCATCCCTCTCGCTCCGACGCGTGGCGGACGTTATCCTAAACGAATCGTGGTACACCGAATGCCGGATCAGCAATTACGGTCAGGCGACATCATCGGCGGATATCTGCTGCAGGATCGGCTCGGCGAGGGCGCCATGGGGGTTGTGTACCGAGCGATTCGCCTGGAAGATCAGCTCGTGGTGGCTCTCAAAGTGATGCAGCCTTCGCTGTCTCTCGACCCGACCTACCAGCGCAGGTTTGCGCATGAAGCGCGCTTGGCCGCGGAGATTCGCCACCCCCACCTTGTGAGTGTGGTCGACAGCGGCGAAGCCGTCGGTCGCCAATTCATGGCTGTTGCGTACGTTCCAGGCACCTCGCTGGCGGCCTTGATCGAGGGACGCGGCGCTCTTGCACTGGCGGACGCCATTCGACTCGCGGAAGAGATCGGCTCTGCGCTCGACGCGCTACACGCCGGGGGAATCCTTCACCGCGACGTCAAGCCGCCGAATGTGCTGATCGACAACGTCGGGAAGAACTACCTGAGCGACTTCGGCCTTGCCAAAGGGCGGGCGCTCACCGCACTCACGCGTCCGGGGGAGCTGATCGGCACGCTGGAGTACATGGCCCCTGAGATCGTCCGCGGCGATCCGGCTGAGCCTGCCAGCGATGTGTACTCCCTCGGCTGCCTCGTGTACGAGGCGATGGTGGGTCGAACACCCTTCGGATCCAAGCGCGGGTTCCAGATCGCCGCGGCGCACCTCGGAGAACCGCCTCCGGACCCCTCGGAGCTACGAGGCGAACTTGGCCGTGGCCTTGCCGCCGCCGTGCTGGAGGCACTTCGGAAGGATCCGTCCGAGCGTCCGTCCGGCGGTTTGGAGTATGCCCGCTCGCTGCGCTCAGCGGCTGATGGCCGACATGAGGTTGATGCAACCGGTTACGCTTGATTCGCTCGCCGTGAAGGTTTCGCGGTGAGAAGGCGAGTCGTCGGAGGCGGACATTGGCAAACCCAGACAAGGCGCGCTTCGTTCTCCGCTGGCAGGGAGAGGCGGGGGAGATAACCCGTCCGCTCCCGAACGGGGAGTATCGAGTCGGTCGCGACGTCGAGTCAGACATCCACGTTGATGAGACCCAGATTTCCCGCGAGCACGCTCGACTGACGGTGGCGGGCGACACCGTGACGCTGCAGGACCTTGAGAGCAGCAACGGAAGCTTCGTCCAGGAAGAGCGAATTCAGGCAGCGGAGCTTCACGTCGGCGACCGTTTCAGGCTGGGGCCCGTGTACTTCGAGTTGGATCGGGCCGAGGCATCGCAGCGGCGGCTTGCGATCAGCGCCGAAGGCACCTCGATCGTCGAGCCCTCGAGTCCACGCTCCAATGCGACCCGAGTTCTACCCGCCCTGGCGGACACGCCTGAGGAAGAGGGCGTGCTGCCGTCGCGTCTCCTTGAGAACGAGACTATCAGCGAGCGGGATGTCGAAGCGGCCGGCGTCCCGGTCACAGTGACGGAGTGCCTTGCGCTGGGCGGTGGGCTGGGGAGCTTCATGTGGGTCGACTACCTGCGGAATAGCGGCGTCTCGCACCGGGATATCACGGTCGTGGGGACCGATCCTCTGCCGCATGCCCGCTATCAACGGCTCTGCCAGAACTCGCAAATCCCCAGCCATGAGCGCCTGCGATCCAACTCCGACTCCTGCCCAGACAATGTCTGGGGGTTTCCCGGATATGCTGCTCGCGAAATATTTCGAGAGCTCGGCAAGGGGCGAGTCCGAACGGCGGCCACCTCGCTATGGAGCATTTTCGGCGAACCCGCCATCGCCCAAACCTATACCCCTCGCTCCGGGGACGTGTTTCGGTCCATCGAGCGCGAGGCCGAGCGCATCGGGTGGGCGCGGATGCTCAAGGTCGGTCGCATTCGCACAATTCGCAAGACTGCTGAGGGACGGCTTCTTGCGATCGTCTCCGTCAGCGACGATCGACGGCGCCAGCACCGGGCCTACTCGGCCTCCACGGTTCACCTGGCGATCGGCTATCCAGCAATCCAGCTGCTTCCAGAATTAGCCGACTACCGGGAGCGGTACGACGATCGGCAGCGAATCGTCAATGCGTATGAGCCGCACAGCCACATCTACGATGATCTTCGCAAGAGAGGCGGTACGGTCGTCCTGCGCGGCAGAGGCATCGTCGCCTCCCGGATCATCCAGCGGCTCTGGGAGGAGCGTAAGCGCCAGCCCAAGATCGAGGTCGTGCACCTGCATCGGTCCCGCCTCACCGAAGGCCATCGTGATGGCCTCGCGCGACGCATGGTGGACACCGAATGGGAGTTTCAGCCGTTCAACTGGCCGAAGTCGGCCTGGACCGGTGAACAGCGCCAGCGTATGGAACGAGCGTCGATGGATGAGCGCAAGGACCTGCTGGCGACCTGGGGAGGCACCACGACGGCGGACCGTCGCGATTGGAAGCGGATTGTCCGTGAAGGGCTGAAGGCAGGCTGGTATCGGCCCGAGTACGGCGTCGTTCGCGCGGCAGAGCCGGCTCCGGATGGCCGAGTCCACCTGCAGGTATCCAACACGCTGGCCGGTGGCGGCACACTCGACCTCGTGGCGGACTACGTCGTGGACTGCACCGGTCTCATTGCGAGCCCTGACAGGGCTCCCTTGCTCGCGGATCTCGTTGGGACGTATCACGTTCCGCTCAATCCGCTCGGTCGCCTCCAGGTGAGCGACGACTTCGAAGTTCTCTCGATGCGGCATAAGGGCTCCCGCATGTTTGCGTGCGGCGCAACGACACTTGGAGGGCCTCTCTCCTCGGTGGACAGCTTCCTGGGCCTGCAATACGCCAGTTTCCGTGCCGTTGACTCGATGCTCGACACCGCACCAAGAGGGTTGCGCTCGCTGCAGGGCCTGTATTCCGCCCGCCAGTGGCTTCGGTGGGCGCGCGGTGTCGCGCCATGACGCCGACGCTCGCCGGACGCTGGCAGACGCGAACTGCGATGCTCGCAACGCTCGGGCTATTCATAACGCTTACCTTTGCGGTCGCATTCGAGAGCCTGATCTTTTTTCCCGTGCTCTTCTGGGTCTTCGCATTCGGGCTTGTTTGGGACGCGCTCTTCATCGCCCTGCAGGCCCTGCGCTGGGACCGGGACTGGCCAGCCGTCTTCCAGGCCGGAGCGGGCGTCATCGAAGGCGCCCTCGTCTTTCTGCTCATCACGTTTGTCGGTCTACCCGGCATCGACAAGGGCTCGGTTCCCCTGTGGCTCTTCAGCCTCCACTACGGAACGGTCTGGCTGCTGACCTTCGCGTGGGTTCAAGGTCCAATGCGGGCTCTGTTTCCCTTCTGGCGCTTCCACGGTGGCCGTCTCATGCCCGTCGTGGCGGCCACCCCGAGCAGCCGGCGGGACCGTCGGGACCTCCGCCGACGCGGCGTGAGGCGACCATCCAAGATCACGGGCTCGGCTCTCGTGTTCCTCGTTGGTGGGATAGCCGGACTGGCGTACGGGATTCTCCTGCTCCTTCGGCCGGAGCTACTCGCTGGAGCAATCCTCATGTCGGACATGGAACAGGTGGCGGAGGCTGTCCGACAGGCAAGCGCCATAATCGCCATCGTGACAGTCGTGCTGTCGGTGCTCTACGTGCTGGTTGGCATCGGACTGATGGCGGGCCGCGGATGGGCGCGCGTGGTGGCGATCATTCTTGCCGTCCTCACCATCCTGTTCTCGTCGCTGGCTCTCGTGGCGGCGGCTACCACACCGGTCGCAGCGGATGCGGGCAATCTGTTGGGCACCCTCGTGACGGTGGCGGTCTACCTCCTGATCCTTGTCGCGCTCTTCACTTCAAGTCGATACTTTCACGCTCACCACGGATAGATTGCCTAGCCTTTGGTGAGGATCACCATCGCCTGTCCTCCGATCTCCAGGCGATCGCCGCTCGTCAGATCGGTGTCGCCGAGCACTGGGACATCATTCAGCTTCACCTGCGGGTGCCCACCGCCGTACCGCAGCCGTGCCCCATCGGCCGTTGACACAATCGCCAGCTGAGCCGTCCCGGCTCCTTCCTCGCGCACGACACTGGGTTTGCCTTCAGCATCGAAAGCGAGAATCTCTCCGGGAAATACGTCGCTCGGCTGTTGCTGCGGCGGGCCGGCCACACGCAGCAACAAGGGTGTACGAGCACGGACGTCGCTTCGAGCGCTGACCAGCGAGGTGCCGCAGAACCAGCAGTCCTTCTGGGTGGGCGGATTCTCACGGTTGCAGTAGCTGCAGAGCGGACCGGACACACGCGAGGCCGTTGCGAGATTGTGATAGCCGATCTCGATGCTGCCGACTCGCAGCACGTCGCCGTCGGCAAGCACGACCGGCGTATCGACGCGCGTTCCATTGAGCTGGGTGGGGTTGGTGCGGCTCAAATTCTCGAGCCAGTTTCCATCGGGACGGATCCGAAGCAGGGCGTGCTGCCGTGATACAGATTCATCGGTGAGGTGAATCTCCGCGCGGCTGGACCGCCCGATCATGACGGCTGCGCCGAGATGGCCCACGTTCACGGCCCGCAGAGAACCTCCGTGGATCCACACGAGCGAAGTTCCTGACATCGGCATCAACCCACTGTACTTGGTGCTGTGGTTGTGGCGGCGCATGGTGGCAACCGGCATGCGGCGAGCCACACCGTTGACCGGTCCAGGTAGCGCCGAGCCTGTCCGGGTATGGTACAACGCTGACCATGGAGGCCGGCGATCGGGTGAGGAGCGGGGAACTCCTCACGCCTCGGGCCCGCTACAAGATCCAGGCCGTGCTCGGGCGCGGCGGGATGGGCGTGGTGTACAAGGCCATCCAGGAGACTGAGCACATCAGGCGCACGGTGGCGCTGAAGCTGCTGGCATCCGATCTCTCGCAGGATCAAACGTTCCGCATGCGATTCATGCGCGAGTCGCGGCTTGCGGCGGAGCTCAATCACCCCAACATCATTCCGATCTACGACGCGGATGAGGCGGGTGGGCAACTGTTCTTGGCCATGCCCCTCATTGAAGGCGACGATTTGGCCACGGTGCTGAATCGTGAGGGACCGCTGCCGACCGAGAGGACGCTCAACATCATCCGCCAGGTCGGATCTGCGCTCGACAAGGCGCACCTCGGGGGACTCGTACACCGAGACGTCAAGCCGGGAAACATCCTTGTGGCGTCTGGCGAAGAGTCCGAAGGTACGGAGCACGTATATCTCTGCGACTTTGGTCTGACGAAGAGGATCACGTCGCAGAGCGGGCTGACCAAGGCGGGTCACTTCCTCGGAACACTCGAATATGTCGCCCCTGAACAGATCGAAGGCCACTCCATCACGGGAGCCGTCGACATCTACGCCCTGGGCTGCGTCATGTTCGAGTGTCTCACGGGACGTCCGCCATTTGAACGGGAGTCGGACCTGGCTCTGTTGCATGCCCACATGACGGCGGATCCACCTTCCGTCCTGGATTACCAGCCAAGGCTCCCGTCGGGGATCGACACGGTCATCGCACGGGCGATGGCGAAGGAGCCGGGGTTACGACAGGCGTCCTGCCGAGAGCTCGTTCAGGACGCTCGCGCTGCACTTGCGGCACCACCTCCGCCTCCTCCGCATCCGGATCCGGATCCGCGGGGCGGCGACGAACGGAAGAGTGTCCGGCAGCCAACTGCCTGGCGGCCGGCTCTCATCGCGTTGGCCGTTCTGGTGGCGATACTGTTACTTCTCGGAATCGGACTCCTCGCCGGAAACCTGATCGATCAGCTGCTTCCGGCGGCGTACTCACCAGCAGCGGTCGCGCTTGCCGCGCCCGCTATACTCGCCGAGATCAGACCACCAAAGAGGGGACCTCATGCACCGCAAGCTCGCTCTAATTGGCGTCGCCGGCGTCCTCGGGATGCTTGCCATGGCTGGGCCGGCATTGGCGACGAACCATTGCCGGATCACCGTCTCCGCGACGACCATCGTCGCAGGAGGAACGATCACCGTCGCTGGCACTGATTTCCCGGTCGGGCACATTGCGGTCACTATTACTCCTGCCGCGACTGTTGAACCCGCCATACCGCCCGTCGGTGCTGGTGGCACGATCGGCTTCTCCGTCGGCCCGTTGAACAGTGCCGGAACCTACACCGTGCACGTCGAAGGACACGGTGCCCCCGCCTGTACGGCTCCTGACGCGACGGTGACCGTCACCGCGCCGGCGGCCCCCGTCCCTCCGCCTGCGGGAGGAACTGCTCCGACACAGGCGCCTACCGTCGTGCTCCCAAATGCGGCGATGAGCGCACCGCTTCACACTCTGGATGCCGCCTTGCTCGGACTCCTTCTCCTGTCCTCGGCCGCCGCTCTTTACGTACTGCACTCGCCGCGACGGCGCGCCCTTTGAACAGGCGCGTCCCGCCCGGAAGCGAGTCACCGGCCTCGGCACTCGACGACCGAGCACGATCCGGCGGGGCAAGTCCACGCCAATCGAAACGAGATGACGGGCGCGGGTTGGGCAGAGTGTCCTGGGGTTGGCTCGCTGCGTCATCGGTGGAGGGAGAGGAGAGCACGGGGTGACAACCGCCCGACCGACCCGGTACGAGCCCGGTGACGGCGAAACGGGTCCATCGAGGCGAGGAGGGGGCGCGGGCGTTATCGCCGCCAGCATCGTCGCGGCGGGGTTCCTTCTGGGTCTCGGCGTCTTCTTGGCCATCCTGTTGCGGTCGCCCGCAGGGACAGGGTCCGCTTCCGCGACACCATCGCCTTCGGCTGCTGAGAGTGGTGCGGCATCGCCGTCTCCGGGCTCTGGCGAGCCGTCCGTAACGTCCAGCGCTTCCGGGGTGGCAGACCCCCTCCCGGCCTACATTGGGCGACTGCCGATAGCCTTCCATCGATGCGATTCCGGGCAGACGGCCAGCCCGCCCAGTGGAGATGTGGCCGTGGTTGGGTTCCTCGACGGCTTGTACGCGGCAGCGATGTCGAATCGCCGGTGCGTTGTCGATCGCCTCGTCTTGTCGCTGCACGGTTTTGAATCGCGCGAAGCCATGGATGCGGCCTACGCCGCCGCCGGCGGCGTGCACCTCAGTCATACCGACTCGTGCGAAGTTCAAGTTCGTGCAGGCCAGGGGGCCTACAGCTTCCCGGACGGGAGGCAAGGCCAAGCCTTGTGTCTTCAACATGCGGGTGGACATTGGATCATGTGGACTGATGAGGCGGCCGGTGTCCTGGCAGTGATCTATGCCACAAATACGAGCCCAGAGACCTCAGAGGCGCTGCTGACGTTCTGGCGTGACCGCTTTTCCCTCGGGCCGTCGTCCTGAGCGACGACCACAGCAAAGGCCGCCACCGGGACATCCTGGGGGCATTCACGTAGCACGACCACCGGCCGGTTGAGGCGGATCGACAGAGGTACATTCGTGCGCGAGGGCCATTCCGCCGAAGGAACAACTCCTCTGCCAGATGTTGACGTGGCACAGAGTGTCCACGTTGATGCCACTGTTGAGCAGGTGTGGGAGTACTTGGCGGATGTGCGCCACCTGGCCCAATGGTCTGGAAACACCGTCGGCGTCATCGGACCCGAGAGGGCCCTGCGCACGGGGGACTCGTTTGTGGAAATTGTGCGATACCTGGGCATCAAGTCGAAGCAGACGTACTCAGTATCCGCCGAACCTCCCAACGTCATGTGCTGGAGTCTTTCAAGGGACGGGGTGGGTATGGCATACGAGTTTCGCCTCCGCCCTGATGCACGTGGCACCACGCTGGAGGGACGGGGCCAAGCGGTCGTACCGCTGGGCTTAGGGTTCTTCGCCTCTATCCTCAAGTGGTCGTTGCGACGCCAGCTCGCCGGAGATCTCACTCGGCTAGCTCGGGCGGTAGAGCAGAGCGGGAGTTCGAGGCGCACGTCGGCGAAGTAGCGCGGGGCTAACTGCGTTGGTCAAGCAACGCGCGATCGGCGGGCCTCGAACCCTGGCCGGCGCAGCAAGCAGCCGATCACGCGGTTAGAGCGGATCGGCCACCCACGATGCGTCTGCCATCGCGTGGAAAAGCAAAGCCGGGCCGCCCTCCGGGAGCGTGGAGGCGGTCCGGCCAATGTCCTGCCTTGGGCGCTGCCCGGCAGGCGTGTGCTGTCGCGACTGACTAGGGGATTCGCCAGCCGGCCAACGCGGTCGTTGCCGTTAGCGCCAGCGTGGCCATGGTCGCCAGACCAATGAAGGCGATACGTCGAATGCGGGTCATTTTCTTTCCCTTCGTGCTTGGATGGGGCTTCCATCTGGTTTGAGGCGTCCGGCTGACCCTCGTTTCGCATTGAGTCTCTCGTTCGTCGATGCCCTGGCGCATGGGGTGGTCTCCCTAGAAAGTCGGACGACTCATTCCCTATTTCGGATGGCGCGGTCCACATCAAGAGTTGCCGATACGTCGGCTATGGTTCTGGCAACGAGCCCAGATGGCTGTGACGCCCCACGGACCTGGTCACATCAGCGACGTTCGCGGGCTGCCCGTCGTGGAGCAAGGAACATCGCGTCCGCGACACTGCGGGTCGCTTCCCTCCGGCGGAATATGTGCGGCGGACCGGAGACGATCCGCTCAACTCTCATCGAGGCATGACGGTTCAACACATCCTTTCGGCATCCGCCTTCGCGAGCCGGCGCCTCGGCAACCCCGACCTTGTCACGCGAACGGTGCGACAACCCTGATCGGACTCCGTCGCTAGGGGCCGATCTCGAGGATCCCGCCGGAGGACACGGTGGTGGTGTCCTCAAAAAGCGTCTCCTGGTCGCAGTCCTCAATCAAGATGTCGTACTCCCCTGGCGGAATGGCGAGATCGAGCCGGCCGCCGCTGGGCAGCACCTCCTCAGAGCCGAGGCGGTCATGGCCCCAGCCGGGCGCGACGGTGGGCGACACGTAGATGTAGCAGAAGGTTCCGCTCGAGCTGTTGAGCATGGCCCACTGCACCGGGGCGTAATCGTCGCCAACGAAGGTCCAGCCGGAGGCCTGCTGCTCTCCCTCGACCAGGATGGCGGCGACATAGAAGCCGTCAGCAATGCCCGCCCCGTCTTCCGAGTAAGTGCAGATCCAGAAACTGCCCTCATCCTCATAGGCCCACGTCTGGGCCAGGTAGCTGATCTCGGCGTCCACTTCGCCGTCGATCATCCAGACCGCGTCGTAGTCCAACCCGGGGCTCATTCCGGCGTATTCCCAAACGGCGCACAATTGGCTGGCGCCCGAAGGCAGGCTCTCCAACTCGTTGGTGGCGAGGTTTGTGGACTCGTCGACCTCGCTGGTCATGACCGCCTGGCTCCACAGCACCTCGTCGGTCTCTGGTTCTGGCTGCTCCTCGTCCGGCTGAGTCAGCCCGCCCATCGGCTCATAAGCGACGCCACGCTCGACTGCGGCGATCATATCGGCAGCGAAGATTGCCGGTCGCAGCCCGTTGAGGAAGCCGCCGATCGGAACGCAGGTGTCCTCCTCGTTGACGACATCATCGTCATTGGTGTCAGCGATCACACGGCAGTCAACGATCGGTCCGTCGGTCGAGGCCGAGGCCTGCGTCGGCACCGCGATCAGCTGCCCGGCCATATTGGCGGCCAGCCCCCCTGAGTTGCCGCCCGCGATGACGGCGTCGGTCTTGATCCAGGCGCGATCGCCGAGCAGGGCATCACCGGTGAAGCCGCTGATCTGGCCGCGGGTATAGGTGATCGTGTCGCCGCCAATGCCGGGATAGCCCAGGATGTGAACGTCCTCGCCGATCTCGACCGCGTCGGAGTCACCGATCTCGAGGTATGTCAGCTCAGGCACGTTGCTGGCATTCACCTTGATGAGGGCCAGGTCGAGGGCCACATCGGCGGCCAGCAGCTCGGCCGGGATGTCGGCCTCCGGCACGACGCCGGCGTCGGTGGTCAGGCCAACCGACAGCGAATAGGTGCGCCCGTCATCGAACGGTGCCGCGACGTGCGCGTTGGTCAGAATCAGGCCATCGTCGCTGATCAGCGTGCCGGAGCCCCCAGAGCCTTCGCCGGACTCGTCAATTGCCTCGATGTACACCACGGCGCGGGCCAATTCCGCCACGGTGCGCGGTAGACCACCCACCGGCCCCTGGCTGGCTGCTGGTTCTGATGTGACTGGCGCCTCCGAGCCAGCCGATGCAGTCTCAGTGTCGCTTTGCGAGGGCGTCTGGCCTCCGCAGGCGCTCACTGTGAAGAGGACGCTGAGGAGCGCAGCTGTGGCACGGCGCATCGGACGAGGTTCCCCCTTGATGATGACGGCGATCGCTGGCGTCAACCGGATTGCCGCACCATCGCCGGCCGGGTGGTCTGTGTCAATAGGGCGCACAAACAGGGACACGCCGCCGCCGGCCCATTGGCTCCCTGGAGCCGGTTTTCGGCGCAGCACGGAGGTGGTTCTATGGCGCAGGAGCTGGAACCACACACCACGACAGGTGCAACTCGCGGTCATCAAGATGTGTTGCGGGTCAGGCACCCAGCGAACGCCTGCCACTCCATCGATGACCAGGCTGCAGAAGTGAGAAGCCCCGCTGCCTTACGTGCCGGACCACCGGGCGCATCTCGCCCGGTCACTGATAAACTACCTCGCTCTTTGGGCCGGAACGCGGCCGGTGATAGTGTACGGCGTGCGACCGGCGTCCGAAGGCAGGAGGCCGGCCTGAGCAGACCAGGCGGGGCGTAGATCAGTCTGGCAGATCGCCTGCTTTGGGAGCAGGAGGCCGCCGGTTCGAATCCGGCCGCCCCGACCACGCTACCATTCGCGGCACCCGATGCTGACCGCCCTCACGTTCGCCGCCGCACTGGTCGTGGGGCTGGTCGTCACGCCGCTCGTGCGCACCGTCGCCCATCGCCTGCAGCTTCTCGATCACCCCGGCGGGCGCAAGATCCACCAGGTGCCGGTTCCCCGGCTCGGCGGCGTGGCCATGGCGATCGCGTTCGGGGTCGCGATCGGGCTGGCCACCCTCGCCTCGCCCGACCTCGGCGAGACGGCGGGGCTGCGGCCCAACCGCGCTCCGGCAATCCTGGCAGGCGTGAGCATGCTCCTGCTGGTCGGCATCATCGACGACGCGCGCGGGATGCGCGCGCTCGTCAAGCTCGGCTTCCAGATCGCCGCCGCGCTGGTCGCCTGCGCCCTCGGCCTGGTACTGGACCGGCTCTTCCTGCCATGGGGCGTCGTCGCGCTCGGACCCCTGGCCATCCCGATCACGGTGGCCTGGTTCGTCGGCGTCATCAACGCGGTGAACCTGATCGACGGGCTCGACGGGCTGGCATCCGGCGTCGTCCTCACGGTGCTCGGCGCCTTCGGCCTGCTGGCGGCTGTCGACGGGGTTGATCCGACGCTGCCGATCATCGCGGCGACGGTCGGCGCGGCGGTTGGCTTCCTCGCGTACAACCTCCATCCCGCCTCGATCATCATGGGTGACACCGGTTCGATGTTCCTGGGCTTCGTGGTGGCCGCCATCGGCATCTCGCTGACCCAGGACGGCGTGCGGCCGGTGGCTCCCTGGGTGCCCATCATCGCGCTCGGCGTCCCGCTCCTCGATACCGCCTGGGCGATCGTGCGGCGCACGGCTCGCGGTGACCCATTCTTCGTGGCCGATCGCGGCCACATCCATCATCAGCTGCTGCGGCGAGGGCTGACCCAGCGCGACGCGATGCTGACCCTCACCGCCGTCTCCGCCGGCCTGGCGATCATCGCGGTCCTGCTCGGGCGGCTCGACTGAGCGGGTCTAGGGTTCGGGGACCTGGGCGCCTGGACCGGCGTTTGGACCCGGTGCGGTGCTGCCCAGGTACCAGCCGACGAGATCGTCGTCGCCGATGAGGCGGGCCATCTCCTCGCGGATGGCATCGCGCCGCGGGACGAGGAGGTAGGTGACGTCCGGCTGGGCCGGCAGGTCGACGAACTCGGGGTAGCTGAGCACGACCCGCTCGATATCAGGCCTGGTGATGAGTGGCAGGAGGCTCGCGAGGTCGCCGGCCTGGTCGCGCGGCACATCCGTGCTCACCGACCGACCGACTGCTCGCAGCACGGCCGACAGCTCGAAGATGAGGTCGGCGTCGGCGAGCTCGTTGCGCAGCGCCAGGAGCAGCTTCTGCTGCCGCTCGTTGCGGCTGAAGTCGTTCTGGTACTGCCGCGTCCCGTCCGGCATCTCGATCCAACCCTGACGGCTCCGCGCGTAGGCGAGCGCGTCGAGTCCGTCGTAGTGGTTGCAGCCGGCGGGAAGGACCAGTGGTCCGTCACGCTGCACGTTGACAAGGCTGCCGTCGAACAGCGGGTCGTGCAGCTCTCCGGGAAGGCACAACCGCAGGCCGCCGACGGCGTCGATCAGCTCGGCGAAGCCGATCATGTCGACCATGGCGTAGTGATGGATCTGGATGCCCAGGTACAGCCCGACCGAACGCTCGACCGTGCGGATCCCGCACGCGGTCGGGTCATCAGCCAGGTCCGGACACCACGTCGCCGGATCCAGGCTGGCGCGCAGCGAGAGCTCGTTGACCTTGCCGGGGTAGATGCCGCCCACGAACAGCGATTCGTCGGGCATCGGGAGGAACGCGGTGTCGCGCGGGATCGAGACCAACGATGCCGTTTCGGCAACGGGATCGATGCTCACGACGAGCACGACGTCCGTCAGGACCGCATCACGGCTCGGGTGGGCATCGGTGCCAAGCAGCAGGATGTTGATGCGTTCGGTGCCGTCCCACCGGTACCGCGGCGTGTTCACGGGTTCGTCGGGCAGCACGGCCGCACCGCTCGGCCCGGGAGTAGCCGCCGGTGCGCTGTCGACCACGGGACGGCCGAAGACCTGGCGCAGCGTGTCGTCCAGCTGGCCCACCACGATGCCGACCCACGCGTGCATGCCGATCGCCAGGACCACCAGGATGGCCACGGTCGTCAGGCCGATGCGACGCTCGCGGGGCCCGAGGTCGGCTGCCGCGAGCCCGGCATGGGCGATCGCGAACGTGCGCCAGCCGAAGAGCGCAACGTTGGTGGTGACGACGGCGACCAGGAACGTGCTCGAGAGCAGGCCGTTCCGCAGGTCGCCGACTCCGTTGAGCAGCGCCGCAGTCGCCGCGATGAGGAGCAGGACCGGAACGGCGAGCAGCAGGGCGAGCCGGCGCTGGCCGGCATACGCCTGACCGAGCCCCGGAAACAGGAAGGAAAGGAGTGCCGCCAGCCAGGGCCTCGGGTGCCGCGGACCGTGCGGCGCACCGTGCGCTGCATCGACCATGGGAGACCGTCGAGTCTATCACCGGACCCGTTCGGCGCCTGCCGGTGCGTCCTGTCCACGGATGGGGGGTACGGATGGGTTAGTACGTTTGCACCATGCCGGCGCAGGCCCCCATACTGCCCGCACCGGAATCACCCGGGGGAATCATTCCGCGACCAAACGGGGAACGAGGGTACGTGCCACCGGAGCTCGCTATTGTCGCCACCGCTGCCCTGCTTGTCGGCGTGCTCCTGATCGGAGCCATGCTGGCCCGCCGCGGCACGTCCGGCGATGAAGGCGCGCACCTCGACGGCGCCGATCGCACACGCGGCGTCGCCAACGTCGGAGCCCGTCTGTCAGAGCCTTCCACGGCAGCCGCCCGCGAGCAGCGGGGAGCCGAATCGACGTTGCGTGTCGCATGGTGGCTGACGGTCACGATCGTGCTCCTCGGCGTCGGGCTGAGCGGCTCCTTCGCAGCAGATCAGCGACCGATCTTCCTTCTCGGCGGTGGAGCCGTGGCAACCGTCGTCGTGCTGCACGAGATCTTCGGCCGCGCGGAGCGCGGCCGCCTGCTCCAGGCCGCGGAGGTGCTCGCAGCCGTCGCGCTCATCGGCGGCCTGCTGGCGTTGACCGGCTTCGCGTCATCGCCGTTCGCCATGCTCTTCTCCCTGGTCTCGGTTGCGGCGGCGCTGGCATACGGTCCCCAGGCCGGGCTGGCAGCCGCCGGGTTGGCCACGGCCGCCTTTGGTGGCGTGCTCATCCTGGACCCGCGCCTGCAGACGTACGGGCCCGAGGACGGCCTTCGCCTCTCGATCGGGCTGGGGGCGACCTGGCTGCTCGCCTTCGTCGCCATCGCGTACGCCGGCCACCAGCGACGCGCCGTCGCCCACGCCCTGGCCCTGTCGCGCACGGATCCCCTGACCAGCCTCTTCAATCGCTCACAGCTGTTCGTGACCCTCGAGCAGGAGGTCAGCCGCACGAGGCGCAGCGATCGCGGCTTCTGCGTGCTCATGATCGACGTGGACGGCCTCAAGCTCATCAACGACACGGCCGGCCACCTGCGCGGCGACGATGTCCTGCGCGCGCTCGGCGCGGTGATCCGCAGCTCGATCCGCACGGTCGACAGCGCCTACCGCTTCGGTGGTGACGAGTTCGTCGTCCTCCTGCCGGAGACCGAGATCGTGGGCGCCTTCGTCGTGGCGGAGAAGATTCGCGCCGGCGCCGAGGAGGTCGGGCT
>JACCWY010000471.1 GCA_013697395.1 Chloroflexota bacterium
CAGTCATTCCTCGCGGGCGCGCTGCTCGCCTAAACCGCGCTCGCCCAGGCATGTGACCTGGGCGAGCGGGTCGCGCTGGTGGGTGGCGGGTCAGGGACTACTCCCCCATGAGCCCCGCTTCCTCCAGGAACGCAGTCGCCACGTCCGCCGGCTCTTCACCGTCGACATCGACCCTGGCGTTCAAGGCGGTCATCGTCTCGTTGTCCAGCGCCTCGGCGACCGGTGCGAACAGGTCGGCGAGCGCCGGATTGGCGTCGAGGACCTCCTGCCGGACGTTGAGGGCGGGGAGATAGCTCGGGAAGAACTCCTCGTCGTCCTCGAGCACGGTGAGACCCAGGCCCGCAATCCGACCATCGGTCGCGAAGACCTCGCCGAAGACACACGGATCTCCAGCGTCGATCGAGGTGTAGACGAGCCCCAGCTCCAGTTCGGAAACGTCGCTGAACTCGAAGCCGTAGGCCGCTTCCAGCCCGGGGAGGCCGTCGTCGCGCCCGAGGAACTCGGCCGCAGCGCAGAGGGTCGCCCCATCGGCGTTCTCCGCGGCGTAGGCCGCCAGGTCGGACATGGTCGTCAGCCCGAGCTCATCGGCCGGATCGCTTGCCAGCGCGATGGCGTAGGTGTTGTTGAACGGCGCGGGGTCGAGCCAGGCAATGTCGTTCTCTGCGTCCGCCTCCTTGACCGCGTCGAATTGCTCCTGGGAGCCGGGGACCGGCGCGGCGTTGCCCAGGTGTGTGAGCCAGCCGGTGCCGGTGTACTCCCAGTACATGTCGATGTCGCCCGCCACCAACGCCTCGCGGACGACGGTCGACCCGACGAGGCCCGTCTCGTCATTTACGGTCGCCCCGGCGCCTTCGAGCACCTGGAGCGTGATCTGGCCGAGGATGAGCTGCTCGGTGAACTCCTTCGACCCGACGGTGAACTCGGCGCCGGAGAGATCGACGCCGGCTGCGGCGCTGCTCGTGGCCGCTGCGCTACCTCCGGTTGAGGCGCTCGGTTCGTCGCTCTCGGGCGCGCCGGTCGGTGTTGCGCCACCACCTGAGCAGGCGGCGAGAATGAGCGCAAGACCGCCCACGATGGCGGCAGGTCGCATCAGGCGACGGTCAGACGAGGGCATGTCGATATCTCCTCCAGTGGTGGCTGCGTGGATGAGGTTGACCCTGGGCTGCGACTCCTTCCTACTCAGAGCAGTGGCTCAGAGTCCTTTGGGACTCAGTCGGCCCTCGGCGATGCCGCCGAGGTGATCGATGGTGAGTGCGAGGACCGCGGTCAGCACGCTCCCCACGAGCACGACCGTCTGGCGGTTGCTGACGAGGCCGCCGTTGATGATGTCGCCGAGTCCATGTGCATTGACGAAGGTCGCGAGCGTCGCGGTCCCGACGTTGATGACGAGCGCTGTTCGAACGCCGGCCAGGATGACGGGTACGGCGAGGGGCAGCTCGATCCTCCGCAGCACCGCACTCTTCGTCATGCCCATGCCGCGGCCGGCCTCGATCACCGACTGATCGACCTGCTGAAGGCCGACCATCGTATTGCGCAGGACCGGCAGGATTGAATAGAGCACCAGAGCGACGATCGCCGGCCAGAACCCGATGGTCCAGACGAGCGCCAGGATGACCAGCACCCCGATGGACGGGACTGCCTGGCCGATGTTCGCCACGGCAAGCACCGGAGGCATGAGATAGCGCGCGGCGGGCCGGGTCAGCAGCACCCCGAGCGGGACCGCGATGAGGATAACGAACACGGTCGAGACGATGGTGAGTGCCATGTGCTGGACGAAGACGCTCGAGAGCTTGTCCAAGGTCAACAGGCGACTCTCGGTGGTATCCAGCTCCTGAGCTCCGACCCAGAGGAACAGGATTGCGCACACCGCGGCAAGGGCGGCGGGCAGGCCCAGCAGACCGATGGCGCTCGCTCCACGGCCGCGGAAGACATCGGTGTTCCGCGGAATCGTCGATCCAGGGTCGAGATCCGCACCGGCTGGCCACCCCATCAGGCGTTCGCCGCTCCTGCGGCATGGACTTCGTCAGCCTCGGCGCGCGAGCGGTCACGTGCATCGCGCCGCATCTCCTGGATCTCCGCGCTCACCGTCGCGAAATCAACGTTCCCCTGGTAGACGCCGTCGGCGTCAACGACGGTGGCGCAGCCGTAGCGCGACTTGAGCATTTCGTTGAGGGCGTCCGCCAGGGTCGCGTGCGGCTGAACGAGAGCCTCGGGCGGAAGCCCGATCTCGTTTAGAGGTCGGTCATCGCGTTGGAGTTCGCGTCCGCTCAGCCAGCGCGCCGGCCGCCGGTCGGCGTCGAGGAGCAGGACGGCGCCCTTGTCCGAAGCCTGCAACGCCGCGAGCACCTCAGCTCGCGAGCTGTCGATCCGCGCGATCGGCCAGTCGCTGAGCGCGACGTCGCGGACGCGGGATAGGTTCAGGCGCTTCAGCGAGGCGCCATGGCCGATGAAGTCGGCCACGAAATCGTCGGCCGGTGCCGAGAGGATCCGCTCCGGCGTGTCGAACTGGGCGATCTGCGAACCCTCGCGCAGGATGGCGATGCGGTCGCCCATCTTGATCGCCTCGTCGATGTCATGGGTGACGAAGATGATCGTCTTGCGGATCGTCTCCTGGAGGCGCAGGAACTCATTCTGCAGGCGATCCCGGGTGATCGGGTCGATGGCGCCGAAGGGCTCGTCCATGAGCATCACCGGCGGGTCCGCGCTGAGGGCGCGGGCGACGCCGGCGCGCTGGCGCTGACCGCCCGACAGGTGCTTCGGATACCGGTGCCGGTAGGTCCCCGGGTCGAGCCCGACCATCGAGAGGAGCTCGTCCACGCGGGCCCTGATGCGCTTCTCGTCCCAGCGCAGCATTCGCGGCACCGTGGCGATATTGTCCGAGATCGTATGGTGCGGGAACAGGCCGACCTGCTGGATGACATAGCCGATTCGGCGGCGCAGCTGGTCCGGGTTCACCTTCGTGACGTCCTCGCCCTCGAGGATGATCCTGCCGGACGTCGGCTCGATGAGCCGATTGATGAGGCGCATCGTGGTCGTCTTGCCGCAGCCGGACGGACCGACCAGGATGACGATCTCACCGGCCGGGATGTCCATGTCGAGTTGCTCGACGGCGGGTCGGCCCTGGCCGGGAAAGGTCTTGGTCAGCTGCTGGAGGCGAATCATCGGGTCCGCGCTGATGCTCGCAGTGGTCGTCGTCATCTCAGGCACTCCCTATCCCTTTCGAAGTGGTCAGGCGGGTTACAGCCACGAACGCAAGATCGATCAGGACCGCGATGATGATGATGCCCAGGACGGCGCTCAAGGCCTGCGGCACGGCGGTCGGCGTGCCGACCCGTGACAGCGCCCGGAAGATGTCCTTGCCGAGGCCGGGTCCGTTGACCACTGCCGCGATCGCTGCGATGCCGACGATGATCACGGCGGCGACCCGGATCCCGGTGATGATGATCGGCCAGGCCAACGGGAGCTCGACTCGCAGCAGGCGCCGGTAACGGCCCATCCCCATCCCCTGCGCGGACTCGATGATGGCAGGATCGACCGAGCGCAGGCCGGTGATCGTGTTGCGCACGATCGGCAACAGCCCATACATCACGAGCGCGACCACGGCCGGCGCCGCCCCCAGTCCGAGCGGCCCGATGAGCAACCCGAAGAGCGCGAACGAAGGGATGGTGAGGAAGATCCCGGTGATCGCCAGAGCGGCACGACGGGGCCCACTGGTTCGATAGGTCAGGATGCCGAGGCTCACCCCGATGACCGTCGAGATCGAGACGGAGACGAGTACGATGATCAGGTGTTCGATTGCCAGCCCGAAGAGGCGATCGCCCTGCGCGGCCAGGTAGTCGAAGAGCGTCATGCAGGCACCTCGGAACGCCCGTCGCGCGACCCTGCGCCCAGGACTCCGGGATGCATCCCATCCCAGCCCAGCTGCCCGGACAGCTCGTCGGCGGCTGCCTTGATCGCCTGACCGGCGTGAATCAGTCGGCGCCGCAGCCGGAACTTGGGCGCCGATACGTTGAGGGCGGCAATCACGTCGCCTCGGAAGTCGCGAACGGGCGCTGCCGCCGCCACCAGGCCCGGCTCGAACTCCTCGTCGACGATGGCGTAGCCCGAGCGCCGCGCGATACGAATCCGCTCACTGAGTTCCGCGACGTTGCGCGGTGCGTTGGGCCCACCGACACCGAACACGACGCCCGCAAAGATTCGCTCGAGCTCTTCGCGTTCGAGGTCGATGAGCAATGCGCGCCCGGACGAGGTGTTGTGGGCAGGGACCAGGCTCCCGGCCCAGGCCACCGTCTGCACCGCATGTGGCGGCGACTGGGTCAGGACCGTCAGGACCTCGGAGCCACGGAGGACCGATAGGTGGATCCGTTCCCCCAGGTCCTTCTCCACGAGCCGTCGGAGGATCGGCGCACCGGCCGCCAGCAGGCGCTGGTCGGCAGCCCTGGCGGCGAGGGCGAAGACGTGCCACCCGATTCGGTAGGCCATGGACTCGGGGTCGCGCTCGACGAAGCCCGCATCGGCGAAGACTCGGAGCGTTCGCGATACCTGGCTCTTGTCACGACTCACGTGGGCCGCCAGGCGATTCACACGCCAACCGCCGTGAGCAACGGCGTCGTCCGAGGCCAGACCATCGAGAAGCTCGAGTGCGCGACGGAGACTGCTCGGTTGCTCGTCTGTCACCAGCGCACGTTGCCAGATTGATGCGCCAGATGCAATACCCATTGCGTGAGATGCATCGGCTACGATGAGCCGGATGCTCGAAGCCCGGACTAGTCACTGATGTGTGGGATCGCCGGGATCTGGGGGACGTCGGACACTGACCTCGTCAAGCTGGCCACGGATTGCCTCCAGCACCGGGGCCCGGACGGGGCCGGCATGCACGTCCAATCCAACGGCGTGCTCGGGCACCGCCGGCTCGCGATCATGGATCCGGAGGGTGGCGCACAGCCGCTGTACAGCGAGACGCGCGCGATGGCCATCGTCGCCAACGGCGAGATCTACAACTTTCCGGTACTGCGTGGTGATCTGACCGGTCGCCACACCTTCACGACCACGAGCGACAGCGAGGCGATCCTGCATCTCTTCGAAGAACGCGGCGTGGACACCCTGGCGGCGTTGGAGGGTATGTTCGCGTTTGCCATCTGCGACGACGACCACCTGTTCCTTGCGCGCGACCCCATCGGCATCAAGCCGCTGTATTACGGTCGTGGAGTCGATTCATCCGGAGTGCCGGTCACGGCGTTCGCCTCGGAGATGAAGCCGCTGGCCGATTGGGTCGATGAGCTCCACGAGTTCCCGGCCGGCAACTACTTCGACAGCCGTGGCGGTTTCGTCCCGTACTACCGGGTACCGACCGCGCCGCCCGTGCACCGCAGCGTGGCGGACCACGTGGCTCTGGTGCGAAAGGGCCTGGAGGACGCCGTTAGGTCTCACATGATGAGCGATGTCCCCGTGGGCGCGTTCCTCTCCGGAGGACTGGACTCGAGCGTCATCGCCGCGATCGCCAGGAAGCACGTCGACGAGCTCCATACCTTCTCGGTGGGCCTGGCTGGGTCCCGCGACATCGAGGCCGCGAGACGAGTGGCTGCACACATCGGGTCGATCCATCACGAGTACCTGATGACCCCGGCCGAGGTGGTGGAGAAGCTGCCGGAGATCATCCACGCCCTCGAGTCGTTCGACCAGGACCTCGTGCGGAGCGCAATCCCCACGTACTTCTGTTCGCGACTGGCCGCCGAGCACGTGAAGGTGATCCTCACCGGCGAGGGAGCGGACGAGCTGTTCGCCGGGTACGCCTATCACAAGAGCACGAGCGACCCCGCCACCCTCCATCAGGAGTTGTGTCGCTCGGTGTCCACGTTGCACAACATCAACCTCCAACGCGTCGACCGCCTGACGATGCTGCACAGCATCGAGGGACGCGTGCCGTTCCTGGACACGGGCTTCATCGCGCTCGCCCTCACCGTGCCAACCGAGTTGAAGCTCAGGGTGATGCCCGACGGACGCCTCGTCGAAAAATGGGTGCTGCGCA